>JAYTAR010000062.1:0-2083 GCA_043737455.1 Sphingomonadales bacterium
GGTGACGCCTGGACCTGGTGGGGCCAGGCGCAAGGGCGCTACGAACGCGGCGACCGTCCTCGCGTGGGCGCGGTCATGTTCTTCGAGCCGACCGCGGCAACGCGGCTGGGGCATGTGGCGACCGTCACGGCGCTGCGTGGCACGCGCGAAGTGAACGTGACCCACGCCAATTGGTCGCCGATCAACGGCACGCGCGGTCAGATCGAGCGCGACGTGCTGGTGCGCGACGTGTCGGCGGCAAATGACTGGAGCCAGGTGCGCGTATGGTATGCGCCGCTCGGCGATCTTGGCACGAGCGCGTGGCCGGTCGGCGGCTTCATCTATCCCGACCGCACGCATCCGCTCGGCGACGCCGAGCGCTTCGCTGCCCGTGCCGCGGAACCACGGCTCGTCTATGCCAGACTCGAGCAGCTCGATGGTGCTCCCCGCCGAACCCTCATCGATCGTGACGTCTTGCGACTTGCGCGTGTCGAGGACCGCCGCGCTACGCGCAGCGACTGATCGCTCGACCCGCCGCGAACGCGGCGCAACTCGTCGCGCGGCGTTTGGTTCCGTAAAGTTTGTCGCCGACACCCGAGGTTGGGTTCGGGGGAGTTTTCGGATGCGGGTATCGGCAATCGTTGCGGCAGTCTTGTCGATCACAGCTCTGCTTCCTGCCCCCGCGATCGCACAATTCTATCAATGCGTGGCCTATGCCCGCGAGGCCACCGGTGTCCCGATCCGTGGCAATGCCAATACCTGGTGGGGACAGGCCGAGGGACGCTACGAACGCGGTGGCGCACCCCGGCCCGGTGCGATCATGGCGTTTCGTGCTTCACGCGCCATGCCGATGGGGCATGTGGCAGTGGTCGCCGAAGTCGTCGGTCCGCGCGAAGTCCTGATCGATCACGCCAATTGGTCGCGGCGCGGCGGCGTAGAGCGTGGCGTCCGTGCGGTCGACGTGTCGGCTGCGGGCGACTGGAGCGAGGTCCGCGTCTGGTACGCCCGGCAAGCTGATCTTGGTCTGCGAACGAATGCGGTGGCAGGGTTCATCTACCCCGCCAACGCCGTCGCCGTCGAAGACGCGGTGTTCGCGGCGCAGCTCAAGCGCGGGCCGCTGATCGGTGCCGACGTCGTCGAACTGGCACAACTCGGCGGCTGACACTATCGCGCGGCATGCGTGTCGCGATCCTAACCCCCGACCCCGACGATATCGACCGTTATGATGACTGGCGCACTCAGGCCGATCGCTTCGCCGAGCTGCTCCCCGAGCTAACGATCGATTATCCGCCGTGGAGCGCCGATCGCGATCTGCGCAACTATGCGCTCGTGCTGCCGCTCATGGCATGGGGCTATCATCGCCAACCCGAGCGCTGGCTTGCCAAGATCGATGCGTGGGCGGCAGCAGGCATATTGTTCGCCAATCCGCTGCCGGTACTGCGGGCCAACACCGACAAACGCTACCTGTTCGATCTGGCCGCGCGCGGTGTGGCGATCGTACCGACGAGACTTACAGCATCGTTGGATGCGCAAGACCTTGCCGCCGCGCGCACGGCGTTCGCGAGCGACGAGCTGGTGATCAAGCCGCCAGTCTCGGCAGGGTCGGCGCATACCTGGTCGATCACGGGCGCCGCGCCGCCCGAAGCGTTCGGTTGCACGATGCTCATTCAACCGTTCATGCCCATGATCGCCAGCGAGGGTGAGGTGTCGCTGTTCTACGCCGGTGGCGTGCTCGCGCATGCGATCATCAAGCGTCCGGCGGCGGGTGATTTCCGCGTCCAGCCACAGTTCGGCGGCGTCAACGCCACGATCGCCGCGCCGTTGGCGGCGGAACGACTTGCGCAAGCGGCGCTCGCGGCCATTGGCGACGACATACTATATGCGCGCGTCGACATGGTGAGCGACGGACTTGGTGGCTTCGTGCTGATGGAACTCGAATTGATCGAGCCCTATCTCTATCTCGATCGTGCAGCCGATGGCGGCGCCGCATTCGCCGCCGCGGTACGCGCATCGATCGCAACCGCGAAGTAGCGACGCAAAGACTTAGCTGAAGACGTCGTTTAAGTCGCCCGACGCGGTTTTCGGGTCGGGGCCATAGCGATTG
>JAYTAR010000063.1:0-12812 GCA_043737455.1 Sphingomonadales bacterium
ATGATCTCCTCCGGCTTGTGCTTCTTGAACGGCATTCCCAATCTCCTTCATGATCCAAAATAACAGATATTTTGGACCACTCAGAAGGGGGCAGATCAGCTTCGGGCGAAAGGGGGTATCATGAGCGAGATTATCGAGCGCCGACCCGTCTCGTTCGGCCGCGCAGTCCGCGCGGGCGCGCTAACGGCGACAGCAGACGCGCCGCCGCTGGCACCACCTATCGAGGCGCCTGTTGCAAGCCGGAACGGGCGCCCCGCGTCGATGCAATGGTTCGACCGCCTCTTCCTTGGATCGGCGGCGCTCCAGATTGCGGTCACCGTCGTCTCGCTTCCAAAGCTGGAAAAGGTCATCGACACCGACGCCAATCTGCGAAGCCTCCCGTTCGAATATGAATTGTTGCTCAAGATGCTGCTCGGCGGCTTGATGATCGTCTTGACGATCTGGTATCTCGTCGCTCGCCTGCGGCTGAACTTCGTGCGTTGGCTGCTCACTCTCTTCGTTGGCACCAGCGCGCTTGGCATGCTCGTGCAATTCCCTGCGACGTTCGAGAACTACGGCGCGGCGGTAACCGCGGGCATGCTCTTATCGCATGTCACCAACGCAGCAGCGATCGCCATGCTGTTTGCACCGGCGTCGAACGACTGGTTCAAACGCCGCTGACGGGACGTTTACCCGCGAGCGTATCGGCGATTGTCGTGACAAGGCGGCCGGCGACGCTTGATTTGGTCGCCATGGGCCAGCTGTCGACGCCGTCGGCGGTCACGATGTGCACGGTATTGGCATGTCCACCCATGACGTCACCCGAGACATCGTTCGCGACGATCCAGTCACAGCCTTTTCTCGCCAGCTTGGACTGCGCGTTCGCGATGACGCTTTCGGTCTCGGCGGCGAACCCGATCAGCAGTCCGGGCCGCTGCGGACCGTGCGCGAGCGTCGCGAGGATGTCGGGGTTTTCGATCAGGTGAATTGCAGGGGCGCTGCCGCCGGTCTTCTTGATCTTTTGTGCAGCCCCGTCGACGCGCCAATCGGCTACGGCCGCCACCAATATCGCGACGTCGACCGGGAGTGCCGCATCGACCGCCGCCGCCATCTCAAGCGCTGTCGTGACGTCGACGCGCGTGACCCCAGGCGGCGTCGGCAGCGCGACTGGACCCGCGACCAACGTCACGCGCGCGCCTGCGCCCGCGGCGGCGGCGGCGATCGCGAACCCCTGTTTCCCCGACGAGCGGTTGGCGAGGTAGCGGACCGGGTCGATCGGCTCGTGCGTGGGGCCCGCGGTCACGAGCACGTGCCGCCCCGCGAGCGGTCGATCGGCCGCGCTGCGTGTCGTCGGAGCGTGCGGCTGTGAGAGAGACGCGTCGAACCGACGATTTAGCTTTGCGCAGATACGCGCGACGATCGCGGGCGGCTCGGGCAGCCGACCCGGCCCATATTCGCCGCATGCCATCGCGCCCTCGTCGGGCGGCATGACCTCGACACCATCTGCGGCCAGTTGCGTGAGATTGCGCTGCGTCGCGACGTGGTTCCACATCCGGACGTTCATCGCGGGCACGACCAGCACCGGCTTGTCGGTCGCAAGCAGCACCGTCGTCGCAAGATCGTCGGCGATGCCCGCCGCCATCTTTGCAATGAGATTCGCCGTCGCCGGGCAGACGACGAGAAGATCGGCTTGCCGCGACAGCTGGATATGCCCGATCTCGCGCTCTTCCGTCAGGTCGAACATCCCGCCATAGACATGATCCTCGGTCATCACCCCCATCGACAGCGGCGTGATGAACTCGGCAGCGCTAGCGGTGAGAACCGCGCGTACGCCAAGGCCCTGTCGCCGCAACAGCCGCACGAGCTCGAGCGACTTATACGCGGCGATGCCACCACCGACGATGAGGAGGATGCGGGGAGGTATTGTTGCGTCGAGCGTCACTGCTTCAACTTAAGAGCAACACCGCCCCCGCGCCAGCCGCAGCGGCGGCGAGTGCCGTCAGCGCCAGTGGCCACAGCGAATTCCCTAGGCGAGCCCCGACGACCTCGATCGGGATCAGCGGTACCTGCGGCGGTGCGCCGCCCTCTGGGGGAACCAGCGCCTCCAGCCGCCGAACCAAATCGGGCAGTCGCGACAATGTGCGCACGTCCGCGATTAGCCGGTCCGCGATGCGCGCTTCGGGCCCCAATTCGCCGCGCAACCAGTCGCGCACGACAGGTTCGGCGACTTCCCACATGTTGATGTCGGGATCGAGCCCGGTCGCGACGCCCTCGACCATTACCATCGTCTTTTGCAGCAGCAGCAGATGCGGTTGCGTCGCCATGTCGAAATCGCGCGTGATCGCGAACAGCGAATCGAGCATCGTGCCGACCGACATGTCCTTGACCGGCTGCCCGCGCATCGGCTCGCCTACGCTGCGCAGCGCGGTCGCGAATTCGTCGATGTTGTGGTGCGCGGGAACATATTGCGCCTCGAAATGGATTTCGGCGACGCGTTTGTAATCGCCGGTGATGAGGCCGAACAGGATCTCCGCAAGCCACGTGCGCGCGCGCTGGTCGAGGCGTCCCATGATGCCGAAGTCGATTGCTACCAGGCCGCCATCGGCGGTTGCCAGCAGGTTTCCCTGGTGCAAATCGGCGTGGAAAAATCCCTCGGCGATCGCCTGACGCAGGAAACCACGCACGAGCGTCCGCGCGAGCGCGGTGCGGTCGAGCCCGGCGGCGTCGAGTGCTGCGGTGTTCGACAGCTTGATCCCGTCGATCCATTCGAGGGTCAGCACCGTGCGTGACGTGCGCTTCCAATCGATGCCGGGAATGCGGAAACCGGGCTCGGCCGTCATCCCCTCGGCAAGTTCGGATGCCGATGCCGCCTCGCGCCGCAGATCGAGTTCGCGCAGCGTCCATTGGCGGAATGTGGCGATCGTCGCACGCGGGCGCAGCCGTGCGAATTCGCCGCCAAACCCCTCGAGCTGCGCCGCCGCCCAGTCGTATGTATCGAGCGCCGACAGGAAGTCGGCCTCGACGCCCGGCCGCACGACCTTGACCGCGACGGTCTGGCCATCGGTCGTGACCGCGCGGTGAACCTGAGCGATCGACGCCGCGCCGACCGGCATCTCCTCGATGCTCGCGAACAATTCCCCGATCGGGCGCGCGAGGCCGCGCTCGATCGCGGCCTTGATGACCGCAAACGGCAGTGGCGGAAGCCGGTCCTGCAGCGATTGGAGGTCTTGCGCGGCTGCCTCGCCGACAAGGTCGGGGCGCGTCGCCAGTGCCTGGCCAAGCTTGATCGCAGCGGGCCCGATCGCGCGGAACGCCTGCGCATAAGCGGGCACACGCGGCACGCGTGCGCCAAAGCGGGCAAGGCGAATGACGCGCCGTATCTGTGCTGGCACCAGCGGATCGCGTTCGATACCGATCAGCGCGCCGTGCCGCGCCAGAATGCGTCCCCATTTCAGCAGGCGCCACAAATGGGTCGAGGCGGTGGTCAAATCTTCCAGCCGCTGTGGATGGCGACGAGGCCGCCGAGCATTGGCTCGACCTGCGTCCGCACGAAGCCCGCGCGCGCGATCATTCCCTCGAAACTCGGCATGTCCGGAAAGCGGCGGATCGATTCGATCAAATAGCGATAGCTGTCTTCGTCGCCGGCGATCAGCTTTCCCAACTGCGGGACGATACGATGTGAATAGGCGTCGTAGAGGTCGCCAAACCCGGGCCACAACGTGGTCGAAAACTCGAGGCAGAAAAAGCGCCCGCCGCGTTTCAGAACGCGGTGCGCTTCGCCGAGCGCGGCGGCAATGTCGGTCACGTTGCGGATGCCGAACGCGATTGTATAGGCATCGAAGCTCGACGTCGGGAACGTCAGTACCTCGGCATTCACCTCGGTCCACACCAGTCCATCGATACCGCGCCCTGCCGCGCGATCGATACCGACCCCCAACATATCGGCGTTGATGTCAGCCACAGTAATGCGCGCATCGGGTGCCGTTTTGGCGAGGCGAAACGCGATGTCGCCCGTGCCACCTGCCATATCGAGGATGAACTCGCCGTTCCGCGGCTTGACGCGACGGACGAAGCGATCCTTCCAAAGCCGGTGCATGCCGACGGACATGGCATCGTTCATCCGGTCATAGTTGCGCGCGACGCTGGTGAACACTTCGCCGACGCGCGCGGTTTTTTCACGGGGAGTGACGGATGCGTAGCCAAAGGAAACGGTGTTTTGCATGGTTCCTGCCTGTATCGAAGCCTTGCTCGCCTCGCAAACGCGGCATAGCGCATTGTCGTGCCCGAATTGCCCGAAGTCGAAACGACCGTGCGCGGGCTTCGCCCGGTGCTCGAGGGGCGCGTGCTGACGTTGGTCGAACCGCGCCGTGCCGACCTGCGGCGGCCGTTTCCGCCGGATTTGCGCCAAGTGCTTACCGGCGCGCGCGTCACCGCGCTCACGCGCCGCGCCAAATACGGTGTCATAGCAACCGACCGCGACGTCGCGATGGTCTTTCATCTCGGCATGTCAGGGCGCTGGCGGATCGAGCCCGAAACCCTGGGCGTACACGACCACCTGATCTTCGAAACCGATGCTGGCGCGCGACTCGCGCTGAACGATGCGCGACGGTTCGGCTCAGTCGATCTCGTTCCGCTCGACACGCTCGGTGCCTGGCCACCGTTTGCAGCACTTGGGCCTGAGCCACTGAGCCCAGCGCTAACCGGGCGCGTGCTGGCGGCAGCGCTTGCAGGGCGCGTTGCCCCCATCAAGGCTCTGCTGCTTGACCAGCGCATCGTTGCGGGGCTTGGCAACATCTATGTCTGCGAGGCGCTGAACCTTGCGCGCATCGCGCCCCGAACGCCCGCCGGTCGGGTAACGCAGGGCGCGCTCGATCGGCTCGTCGCAGCGATCCGTATGGTATTGAATGCCGCGATCGAGGCTGGCGGGTCGACCTTGCGCGACTACGCACGGCCCGACGGCCAGCTCGGGTATTTTTCGAAGCAGTGGCGCGTCTATGGGCGGGAGGGCCAGGCGTGCCCATGCGGCAAAGGGCTCGTGGCGCGTTATGCCGATGGCGGTCGGTCGACGTTCTGGTGCGCGAAATGCCAGCGTTAGGTTGACCCGAGCACACGGTACCGTTAGGCGCCCGCGTTCAATCACAGCTTACGACAGGTTATCGGACGACATGGCGAACACGCCCCAAGCAAAGAAGCGGATTCGGCGCAACGATCGCCGAGCGGAAGTTAACGGCGCGCGCGTCGGTCGTATCCGCACGTTCGTCAAGAAGGTGGAGCTTGCCTTGACGGCGGGTGACAGCGGCGCGGCGCGTGAGGCGTTGGCGGCGGCCCAGCCTGAACTGGCACGTGGCGTTGCCAAGGGCGTGCTTCATAAAAACACTGCCGCGCGCAAGTTTTCGCGGCTGACAAAGCGAGTCGCCGCGCTCGGCTGAGCTGTCGCTTTATCGCACGAAATGTCGCCCGTCAGTCGCCCAGCGACGGCGGGCGTTTTTGTTACAAAGGCTTAATGAAAAACCCAAGGGTTCCCGGCGATTCGCAGAAGTAACTCCTTCAAGTGCCCAGAAAACTCCATCGTAATAACAGCAACTTAGTCTGAAAAGCCCGCAGTTGCGTCGACTTGCACGTCAAGCCGTTTATTTCAGTTTTTTTGCGGGTCGCCGCCTTGCGCACCGCTTTTTCCGTGCGCAAAACGATGCTCGACAGATCGACCGCGACTCCATCATGCCGCCGATTTTGCTGATGTGTTTTTCTGCTGCTCGGCGCTTTCGATAGCCACCGGGCAGACCGAATGCGGCGAGATCCGTGTTCGAGAATGGCACGTCGGGCAGTGGGCGGCGGGGGAAGCGGCGATATTGTGCGGGGAGGCTGTGATCGAGCGCGACAACGCCGACGAAAACTACGCCCAGGGGGTGGGCCTGCAGGCAGGAGCGCTTGACGATCGGGTCGCTGCTGCGTGGGTCGAGGTTCAGGCCGGTCTGCGCCGCGATGTCGGGGCGCGAAGCTTTGACCAGTGGCTTGGGCGGATGCGCTTCGACGGCTATTGCGCGGTCGACCGGACTGTTCACATTGCTTTGCCGTCGGCGTTCATGGCGAATTGGGTGACCAAGACCTTTGGCGACCGGTTGAATTTGGCGTGGCATACCGCAGTGCCCGAAGTCATTGGGGTGCGCATCGTCGCCGATGAAGTCGACACGGAAACGACAGTCGTGCCGATTGTCGCCGAGCCGTCGGATGTTGCCTTCGCCGACGTCGCCGCGCCTGGCGCGCGGGCATTCCGCTTCGAACCGAAATTCACTTTCGATCAGTTCGTCATGGGCGATGCGAACCGCATCGCGACCAATGCCGCGCGCGCGATTGCCGAGGGCGGGCCGATGCGCTTCAATCCGCTGTTCATCCATGGACCGACAGGGCAGGGCAAGACCCACCTGTTGCACGCGACCGGCCATGGCTATCTTGCGCGCAAGCCAGGCGCGCGCGCGCTGGCGATGTCGGCCGAACGCTTCATGGTCGATTTCGTGCAAGCGATGCGATCGAAGGATACGCTGGCATTTAAGGCGCGGCTGCGTTCGGTCGATCTGCTGATGATCGACGATTTCCAATTCATCGCGGGCAAGGAAACCACTCAAGAGGAATTCCTGTATACAATCGACGAACTGATGCGCGGCGGGCGGCGTTTGGTTATCACCGCTGACCGGTCGCCGCACGAACTCGACGGCATCGAAGGGCGCATCCTGTCCCGGCTGACGCAAGGGTTGGTGGTCGACATGCAGCCCGCCGACTATGCGCTGCGGCGCGCGATCGTCGAGGCGAAAGCCAACGCATTAAGTGTGCCGGTGCCCGGTTCGGTGCGCGATCTGCTCGCGACGCGCATCTCGTCGAACGTGCGTGAACTCGAAGGCGGGCTGAACCGACTTGTCGCCTATGCAAGCCTCAGCGAACGGCGCATCGACGAAGCTTTTGCCGAGGAAACGCTGGCCGATATGTTCCGAGCGGGGCGTCGGCGTGTTACGATCGATGAAATTCAAAAGCGTGTCGCCGATCACTTCAAGATCCGTGCAACCGAGATGGTGTCGGCGCGCCGCGCCCGCGTCGTGGCGCGTCCGCGCCAGATCGCGATGTACCTGTCAAAGCAGCTGACCCCAAGATCGCTGCCGGAAATCGGCCGCCGTTTCGGCGGGCGCGACCACACGACGGTCATTCATGCGGTAAAACAGATCGAAAAGCTGCGCGCGGTGGACAGTGAGATCGACGCCGACGTGCGGTTGTTGATGCGGGCGTTGGAAGGCTGAGACGAAGTTGGCGGGAAGCCTAGTTCTGCGCGAGCGCTGTCTTTAAGTTAATACCGCGCACCAGCGCCGCGCCGCTCCGGTGGCGCCAGGGTGATGCGCACCGTCTGGCCTGAATTGCCTGGAAAACCCGTAAACATGGCATCGATCAGGTTAGGAACGAGTGTCGTCAGGTCGTTGTCGAATGACATCGCGCGCGCGGTCCCCTCGAACACGCGCTCGTTCGAGCCACGGCGTTCGATCTTCATCGTCAATTCGGACTGATAGACAGTGTAGCTTTCAACCTGATCATAGTTCGATCCGTAGAGGAACGGATCGTCAAAGCCCCAGATATACGCACGTCGGCCAAAGCCATAATAAGGGCGATACGGTCCCCAACCATAGCCATAGCCAAAGCGCGGTCCGGCATATCCTGGCGTGCTCCGCAACTTCTCGCGACCGCGATCGACATCATAGTCGAGGCGAACGATGAGGCTCGCATCCCCCGAGCCCGCAGCGCGCGAATACCCTTGCTGCGCCAGCCGATCGGCGACGATACGGGCGTATTGCGAGAACTCGAGGCTGCCTTCGAGGCGCGGATCGTCCGACACGATCGCGAAGCTTTGACCCTGCGGCGCGGGCAGTGCCTGAAAACGCGAAACATCGGCGGAAAACGGCGTGGCACAGCCCGCAACCGCGAGCAGTGCGATTGGGGCGATGGCAGAAAGAAAGCGCTTCATTGCGGCGACCCTCGAAATAAGATTGCTCCGCATCGCCGGTCGTGACTGAATGAACGTTGAACGCCTGCCGTGCAAAGCCCAGCACCCGCGCGTTTTCGCGTTTGAGATGATGCACTTGCGACGGTGACAACGCGGGTCGGATGATCGTGCTAGCGTGCCAGCCCGAGCGCCGCATATGCCGCCGCCAGCGTAGGCAGTGCAATTGCGCGCGCGCGGCTCGCCCCGTCGGTGAGCAGCCCGTCAATCTCGGCCGATCCGCAGAGCGCGAGATAACGCTCGCGGATGGGAGCAAGCACGGCGACCAGCCGTTCGGCGAGCGCGGCCTTGAAAGGGCCGAAGTTCGCACCGCCGTAGTCGGCGAGCACCGCGTCGACGCTGCGATCATCGAGCGCAGCCATGATCGCGACAAGGTTCTTCGCTTCGGGCCGCGCCTCGAGCCCGGCTGCTTCCGAGGGCAGCGGCTCAGGGTCGGTCTTTGCCTTGCGAATTTTTTGCACGATGGTGTCGGCATCGTCGGTCAGGTTGATGCGGCTCATATCGCTCGGCTCGGATTTCGACATCTTGGCAGTGCCGTCACGCAGCGACATGACACGCGCGGCAGCGGGCGGGATCATCGGATCGGGCAGGACGAACGTCGCGGTTTGGGTATCGGCGTTGAACTTGCTGGCGATGTCGCGCGCGAGTTCGAGGTGCTGCCGTTGGTCTTCGCCGACCGGCACATGCGTTGCCTGGTACAGCAGCACGTCGGCGGCCTGCAGGACGGGATAGTCGAACAGCGCGACCGACGCGCCCTCGCGATTTTTCCCCGCTTTGTCTTTCCACTGCGTCATCCGGTTCAGCCAACCCATCCGGGCCGTCCCGTTGAGGAGCCAGCAAAGCTCGGCGTGCGCGGGAACGCGCGCCTGATTGAACACGATACTCCGCGTGGGGTCGATGCCACAAGCCACGAGCGCTGCGGCCATCTCGCGCACCGCCTGCATCCTGACGGGCGCGGAGATCGGTTCGGACAGCGAGTGGAGGTCAGCGAGGAAGAACAGACACTCGCCGCCGCCCGCCTCGACCGCGTCCTGCATCCGCACCCAGTTTCGGATCGCACCCAGATAATTGCCGAGGTGGAGATTGCCGGTGGGCTGAATGCCCGAGACGACACGCATCATCGTTTCCGCCTAAGCTGTTGCGCAAGTTCGCCGAGCGACGCGCCGCCGAGCGCCACGACCGCGATGCCATAGACGAGCGCGCCACCGCCGCACAGCGCGACCAGTGCGACGATACGGCTGACGAAGTCGCTCGCGGCATAAGGATCGAGCAGGTGGTCGAGCAACCACAGCGCTGCGCCCAATATAATACTGGCGCCGACGATGCGCACCGCCTTCGCCTTGAAGCGCGCGTCGACGCGCAGGTGATCGCGGCGGTGCAGATAGCCATAGAGCAAGGCGACGTTCACCCACGCCGACAGCGCGGTCGCGAGCGCCACCCCGACATGACCGAGCGGCCAGATCAACACCAGATTACCGATTAAGTTCAACACCATAGCGATGAGCGCGATGCGCACGGGCGTCCGTGTATCCTGCCGCGCGTAGAAGCCGGGGGTCAGCACCTTGATGAGGACATAAGCAGGCACGCCGAGCGAGAAGGCGGCAAGCGCGCCTGCCGCGCCTGCCGTATCGGCGGCGGTGAACGCGCCGTGCTGAAACACGCCGCGCACGATCGGCGTCGCGGCGACCACGAGCGCGACGGCGGCGGGCAAGGCCAGCAGCAGCGCAAGCTCGAGCGCGCGATTCTGCGTGTGCGCCGCCACCTTTGCCTCGCCGCTGCTGATCTGACGCGACAGCATCGGCAGGATCGCGGTGCCGATACCGATGCCGATCAGGCCCAGCGGCAGTTGGTTCAGCCGGTCGGCGTAATACAGATAGCTGACGGCGCCCTGCGGCAGATAACGCGCGGCGAGCGAGGTCGAGACGAACAGGTTGAACTGGATCGCACCCTGACCGATCGCGGCGGGACCGATCAGCGCGAGCAACCGCTTCACATCGGGGGTCAGGCGCGGGCGCGACAGCTTCAGGACAATCCCCGCACGGCGGCATGCGACGATTAGCCACGCCAGCTGCAGCGCACCGGCCACTGTCACCGCGATGGCTTGCGTCGTCGCGGTCTGTGTCGGCGTATAGCCGCGAAAAGTGACGATCGCGACGATCATCGCGATGTTGAGCAGAATCGGCGCGGCCGCATTGACCCAGAAACGACCGAGCGAATTGAGGATACCGCCGAGCAGCGAGACCATCGAGATCAGCGCGAGATAAGGAAAGGTGATCAGCGTCAGCCGCGTCGCGAGCGCGAACTTTTCAGGGCCTCCTTCGGGGAAACCGCCGGTCATCGCCCACACGATCCAGCCCGCCGCCAGCATGAACGCGATCGTGAAGAGGATCAGAAATGGGAAAAGCACGGACAGGACCTGCCCCGCGAACGCGGTCGCGGCGGCCATGCCGCTGGCCGCACGGTCGCGCTCGGCCTCGGTCATGCGGCGATTGAACATCGGCACGAAGACCGCCGCGAATGCCCCTTCGGCGAACAGCGCGCGGAACAGATTGGGCAACCGCCACGCGATCAGGAAAGCGTCCGACGCGAACCCCGCGCCGACGTAGCGCGCCATCAGCATGTCGCGCACCATCCCGAGGATGCGGCTGACAAGCGTCAGTCCACCAATCGAGGCGGTCGCGCGGACGAGGTTCACGTCAACCTCTTCCCGCGCAACGGCGAGGCGCTTGTTCGAGCAAAGTCGCGAGCATCATCCTTGCCGTGGCAGCCTCGACTGCGCTCGGCAATGCCCTTTGACTTTGCTCAGGGCGTAAGTCGTGCCGCGACTTACGCCTGACCCATTGGCGCGTCGAGTTGCCCCGCAGTCGCTTCGGCTTGCGCCATGTAGAGCTGGCCGAAATCGATCGGTTCGAGCAACAACGGCGGAAAGCCGCCGTCGCGAACGGCATCGGCAAGGACGCGCCGCGCGAACGGGAACAGCAATCGCGGGGCTTCGGCGAGCAGGAACGGCTGGAGCTGGTCCTCGGGCACGTTGCGCAGCGCGAACAGCCCGGCAAAGGTCAGCTCGACCTGGAATGCGACCTTGTCGGCGGCAACCGCTTTCACCTCGACCTTTAGCGCGACCTCAAAGGCATCGTCTCCGACCTGCGCGGACGCAATGTTGAACTGAATGTCGATCTGCGGCTGCCCCTGCCACTGGTAAACGGCGGGCGCGCTGGGGTTTTCGAACGACAGATCCTTGACGTATTGCGAGATCAGCCCCGCCTGTGGCGCGGTATCAGCGCCGTTCGCAAGGGGTTCCATGTTCAGGTCGTTCACGGCGTCGTCGGCCATCGTCATGCACTTTCAGCGTTGAGTTGATTTGCCCGCGCGCCTAGCGAGTGCAATGGAAGAGGGCAAGGCTGGGCCCTTGGGCGCTCGTAAGGCGTTCGATTTGAAGTGAAGCGACGGCTCGCCTATGTCGGTGGCTGTATTCGCGGAGTAAGACGTGGTTGAAATTGTCCTGCTTGCCATGGTTGCCGGTTTTCTGGCGCTTCGGCTCTATACCGTCCTTGGCAAGCGTACCGGCCATGAACAACCGCTCGCGCCGGTCGAGCCACGACCAGCGACGTCGTTCGCGCCTGCGGTCGCGGGTACGCCCGACAGGGCTATCGCGCCACCCGAAGAAGTGTTCGAGGCGAGCGCCGCCAACGGCGTGCGGGCGATCATCGCCGCCGATCCCGGCTTCGATGTCGGCCGTTTTCTCGAAGGGGCCAAATCGGCGTATCGCATGGTCCTGGAGGCCTATTGGCGCGGCGACGCCGATGTGCTCGACGGGCTAACCAGTGACGATGTGCGAGCGGCTTTTGCGGGCTCGATCGCCGATCGTTCCACCGCTGGCCATGTGCTCGACAACCGCCTCGTCACCATTGAAAAGGCAACGATAACCGATGCGCGCATCGATTCGCGCACCGCGACGATCGTCGTGCGCTTCGACGCCGATATCGCGGCGGTCACGCGCGATGCCGATAGCAACGTCATTGCGGGATCGCTGGACGATGCAGTGCCGACGGTCGACGTGTGGACCTTTACGCGCACGGTGAAGAGTGACGACCCCAATTGGATCCTGACCGACACCGACGAGTCGGCCTGATGCGGTTCCTTGGCGCGGCGACGGCTGCGCTGGTGCTGTCGGCGTGCGCCGGGATCGTGCCGCGGGTCGACCCTGCCGTGGCTGCCGTCTTGCCCATGCTGCGTGTCGAGCCAACTATAACAGCCGAGCCGCGCACAATGCCGCCCGTCGCCCCGACCACGCCCGCCGCCGCGAACGCGCGTGCGGCAGGGATTGCGCCAGGACCCGAAGTCGCGACGCTTGCGATCAGCGGCGAAAGCGCGGCCCGCGCGCTGACCGCTTTTCGCGCCAGCTGTCCCGCATTGCTGCGGCGCCCCGACACGAGCGGCTTGGTGCGCCCCGCCGACTGGGCGGGGCCGTGTTCGGTCGCAGCCACGACGAAGGACGCGCGGGCGTTTTTCGACACAAATTTCGAGACCATACGCGTCGGCGCGGGCACTGCGTTCGCGACCGGCTATTACGAACCCGAAATCGCGGGCAGCCGCATCCGCGATGCCGCGCATGCGGTGCCGATCTATGCCAAGCCCGACGACCTTGCCGAGATTGAGCTTGGCGCGTTCGCCGAAAGCCTGAAGGGCAAGACGATCCGGGGCCGTTATGTTGGTGGCAGCTTCATCCCCTACGCCGACCGCGCGGCGATCGAGGATGGGGCGCTCGCCGGGCGCGTGCGCGAGATCGCCTGGG
>JAYTAR010000064.1:0-5272 GCA_043737455.1 Sphingomonadales bacterium
AAGAAACCGGCGAAGAAGCGTGCCGCGTAAGCTCGAGGGGCCGCTCGCGACGTATAATGCGAAGCGCGACTTTGCGAAAACCGCCGAGCCGGCGGGTGAATTGGCCAAGATCGCCGGCAACCGCTTCGTTGTCCAGAAGCACGCGGCGTCGCGGCTGCATTGGGACTTTCGGCTCGAGGTCGACGGCGTCCTGAAAAGCTGGGCAGTGACGCGTGGGCCCAGCTTAAGCCCCGACGACAAAAGGCTTGCCGTCCGTACTGAGGATCACCCGCTAAGTTACGCCGAATTCGAGGGAACCATCCCCCTGGGCGAATATGGCGGCGGGACGGTGATGCTATGGGATGTCGGCAATTGGGCACCGATCGCAGGGAAGACCGCCGATACGCTGAACGAGGGGCATCTGCACTTCACACTCACGGGTGAGCGCATGAAGGGCGAGTGGATGCTGATCCGGCTGAAACCGCGGGGACGCGAACGCGGTGAGAACTGGCTGTTGCGCAAGGTTTCCGATGCGCATGCCGGGGGCAGCGACGACCTGGTCGCACGGGCGCTGACCAGTGTGACGACCGGGCGGACGATGGAGGAGATCGCGAGCGCCAAGCCGCCACCGCGAGGGCAGGCGGTGGCGGCGCCGCGCACGAAGACGCGCCGCGCTCGGGTCGGTAAGGCACCCAGCTTCGTTGCGCCGCAACTCGCGACGTTGGTCGACGCCGTCCCGACCGGTGCCGGATGGCTGCACGAAGTGAAGTATGACGGTTACCGTATCCAGCTCGCGATCGACGGCGGCGCAGTGAAGATTTTTACGCGCTCGGGGCTCGACTGGACCGCCAAATTCGCCGAGCTGGCCGATGCCGCCGCTGGACTTGGGCTGAACGACGCGGTCATCGACGGTGAATTGTGCGCGCTCGATGACAACGGACGACCCGATTTTTCGACACTGCGATCCGCGATCAAGGACAAGGGGAGTACCGGTCTGACCTATTTCGCGTTCGACTTGTTGCGACTGCAGGGCGAAGACCTGACGGGGTTCTCCAATACTATACGCAAAGCACGGCTCGAGCCACTGATCCCCGGCGAAGGCCCGATCCGCTACGCCGAACATGTCGAGGGCGCGGGCGAGAAATTGTTCGCGGCAATGTGTGCGGGCGGGTTCGAAGGCATCATCTCGAAGCGCGCCGATGCGCCGTACCGCGGCGTCCGCACGCAGTCGTGGCTGAAGGTGAAATGCACGCAGCGCCAGGAGTTCGTCATCGTCGGCTGGGCCGCAAGCGACGCACGCACGCGCGGGTTCAAGTCGTTGCTGCTCGCAGTCAACGAGGGCGGTTCGTTGCGGTATGCAGGAAAGGTCGGCACCGGCTTCGACGCCGCGCTGCTAACCGATTTGCGCGCACGGCTCGACACGCTGGCGGTCGACACGACGGTCGTTGACGTGCCGCGCGAGGCCAAGCGCGGCGCCCATTGGGTGCAGCCGGTGCTCGTCGCCGAGGTCGCCTTTGCCGAATTCACTGGTGACGGAGTCGTCCGCCACGCCAGTTTCATCGGCCTGCGCGAAGATAAGACGGCTGGTGACGTTGTTCGCGAAGAGGCCGCGCCGGCAAAGTCGGTGGCTGTCGCGCCCAGCGAACCCGACGATATCGGCCCCGGTTCCCGCCATGACGTCACCAGCTTCAAACTGACCAACCCCGACCGCGTGGTCTTCCCGGGCGATGGTTTCACCAAGGCGCAGCTGGCCGCCTTCTACGAAACCGTCGCGCCCGCGATGCTGCGCTTTTCCGCCGATCGGCCAATCAGCCTGATCCGCTGTCCGCAGGGGCGCGCCAAAGCATGCTTCTTTCAGAAACACGACGCCGGGTCGTTCGGCGACACGGTGCACAAGGTCGCGATCGCCGAAAAGGATGGTGGCACCGAGGATTATTTGTGGATCGACAGCGCCGCCGGGCTGCGCGCTTGCGTGCAGATGGGGACGATCGAATTTCATGGCTGGGGCTCGCGTGCCTCCGATGTCGAGCGGCCCGACCGGCTCGTGATCGATCTCGACCCCGACGAAGGGCTGGGCTTCGATGCGGTCAAGGCCGCTGCCGTCGACATCCGCGCGCACCTCGCCGATCTGGGTCTCGTCAGCTTTGCCCTATTGTCGGGCGGCAAAGGCGTGCACGTCGTCGTCCCGCTGACCGCGTCCGCCGACTGGCCGAAGGTCAAGGACTTCGCCGACCGGTTTGCGCGTGCGCTCGCGACCGCCGAGCCCGAGCGCTTCGTCGCGACGATGTCGAAAGCCAAACGCAAGGGGCGCATCTTCATCGACTGGCTGCGCAACCAGCGCGGCGCGACTGCGGTGCAGCCTTATGTCGTGCGCGCACGCCCCGGCGCGCCCGTCTCCGCACCGGTCACGTGGGAAGAACTCCGCACGACCGACAGCGCGGCACGATTCAGCCTGATCGATGCCGAACTGCTCGTCGCACGATCGAAATCAGCCGACCTGCGCGACTGGGGCGTCGCCGACCAGGTCCTGCCCGACTTCTGAACTGGCACCGACGATGTCGCGCAGCGCCGCCATGAAGCCGCGCGTTTCGTCGGGTGTCCCGACCGTGACGCGAAGCGCGTCGGGCAGCCCCTGCCCCGGCAGCCAGCGCACGATGTATCCGCGCGCCATGAGCGCCTGATACGCAGCTTCTGCGCTGACCGTGCCTTCGAACAGGATCAGTATGAAATTGGCCGCGCTCGGCACGACGCGCAGCCCGGCGTTGCCGAGCGAGGCGATGGCGTCGGTCATCCAAGCGCGCCACTGGCGGTTCGTCGCACGCGCCTCCGCGACGAAGCCGGTATCGGCGAGCGCTGCGATCGCCGCCTCCTGCCCCGCGGTCGTACAACAAAAGGGCGCACGGATGCGGTGCATCGCCGCGATCGCATCAGTCGAGCCATAGCCCCATCCGATCCGCTCGGCGGCCAGCCCGTAAATCTTTGAAAAGGTGCGCGTGACGACGACATTGGGTGCCGTGCGCGCAAGATCGAGCGCACCGTCGTCGTCCTCGGGCGCGATATACTCGGCATAGGCCTGATCGACGCACAGCATCGTGTCGGTCGGCAGTCCCGCGTGCAGCCGGGCAAGCTCGGTGCGACCGATAAAGGTGCCGGTTGGATTGTTGGGATTAGCGACATAGACGACGCGCGTGAGTGGCGTAACCGCGCCCAGAATGGCGTCGACGTCGGTCCCAAAATCGCGGTCGGCGACTACCACGGGGGTCGCGCCGACGCGTCGCGCGGCGATATCGTAGACCGAGAAGCCGAAGCGCGGGTAGATGACTTCGTCACCGGCGCCAGCATAGGCACCCGCGACGAGGTGGAGCAGTTCGTCCGACCCGGTGCCATAAATTACCCGCGTCGGGTCGAGATCGTAAGCCGCCGCGATCGCGTCGCGCAATCTGGTCGCGCTGGCATCGGGGTAGCGCGCAAGATCGCTTTCGTGCCGTGCGAACGCCGCGCGCGCCGACGCGCTCGTCCCCAGTGGATTCTCGTTCGACGACAGCTTGATGACGACGCGATCGCCGTCGCCGTTATCAATCGTGGACCGACCCGGCACGTAGGGCGCGATCGCGAGGATGTACGGCTTGGGCTGTGGAACCATCATCGCGGTGCCATGCCGCGCGATGCGGCAGACGGCAAGGACCCGCGCTACCGCCTCAGGCGGCGAGCGAGCGCCGCGCCAGCGCGCATTGGCTCCAGATTTCGCTCAACGCTTCGGTCAGCCGGTCGATGTCGGCATCGGTGTGGACCGGTGACGGTGTGATCCGCAGACGTTCGGTCCCTTTAGGAACCGTAGGGTAGTTGATCGGCTGCACATAGATGCCGTGATTGTCCATCAACCAGTCGCTGATCATCTTGGCATGATGGGGATCGCCGACCATAACCGGGATGATGTGGCTCGGGTTCGCGAGGTGCGGGATGCCCATCGCGTCAAGGCGTTGACGGACGATCTTCACTCGATTTTGATGCCGGACGCGTTCGATCTGGCTGGTCTTCAAGTGGCGGATCGACGCTGCCGCGCCTGCCGCGATCGCGGGCGGCAATGCGGTCGAAAAAATAAATCCGCTGGCGAAGCTGCGTACGAAATCGCACATCGCGGTTGATCCGGCGATATAACCGCCCATCACGCCGAACGCTTTGCCAAGCGTCCCTTCGATCACGGTGATGCGGTCCATCAATCCTTCGCGCTCGGCAATGCCCCCGCCGCGCGGACCGTAAAGTCCGACCGCATGAACTTCGTCGATATAGCTCATCGCCCCATGTTTTTCGCAAACATCGAGAATTTCGGCGATCGGCGCGATGTCGCCGTCCATCGAATACACGCTTTCGAATGCGACGAGCTTGGGTCGGTCGGCGGGCAATCGGCTCAGCAATTCATCGAGATGCGCGACATCGTTATGACGGAAACGCAGGCATTCGGTTCGGCTGTGGCGGATGCCCTCGATCATCGAGGCGTGATTGAGCGCGTCTGACAGCACGATGCAGTTGGGGATACGTGCAGCGAGCGTCGACAGCGCCGCCCAGTTCGAGACATAGCCGCTGGTGAACAGCAGCGCGGCTTCCTTGCCATGCAGATCGGCCAGTTCGGCTTCGAGCAGCACGTGCTGGTGATTGGTGCCGCTGATGTTGCGCGTGCCCCCCGCACCTGCACCGCAGCGGTCGAGCGTGTCGTGCATCGCCGCCAGCACGTCGGGATGCTGACCCATGCCGAGATAGTCGTTCGAGCACCATACGGTGACGTCGGTCTCGCCATTGGGAGTAAAGCGCCGCGCCGACGGAAACGACCCGGCCTTGCGCTCGAGCTCGGCGAACACGCGGTAATTGCCGGCTTCGCGCAACGTATCGAGCTGAGCAGTGAAGATCGCCTCATAATCCATGCTCACGCCCCCTTGCGCATTACGACCGCGGCAGCAGGTGCGCCGACGCCATTCATCCCGATCGTACGACCCTTCATGCTTCCCGATACTTCGGTCTTTATCCCCGGCGCGGCGTCGGTCGTTGCCGCCGCGGGATAAAGCGCGCCCAGTGTCGGGTGATCCTTTAACATCGGATAGCCGTTCATCGGCTTGTTCAAGCCCTGATGGCAGGTCGCGCAATTGACCTTGTACGGATCGCCCATTGGTCCCTTGCGGTACTGATCGGCCCCCATTGTCGTGTGGACCGCGGGGATCACATTCGTCAGTGGCGTGATATAGTTCTGGTTGGTCTCTGCGACCATCCGCAGCCCGTACCAGGCGGTGACGCGCTGTGG
>JAYTAR010000065.1:0-5253 GCA_043737455.1 Sphingomonadales bacterium
CGCGCGCAGCATCCGCCGCAACGTCTCGGCATCGAGCCGCGGGTTCCAGGCGCCAACCGCAGCCCCCGCGTCGTCGAGCACGCGGACGAGGCCATAAGCCAGATCGCGAAACGTCGCGGGATCGGCGCTCGTGTCGGGGCGCGGCGCCGCCCCAGCGGCGGGAATGGCGAACCGTTCGAAGTCCGCCGCGTCGCCGGGGCGGAACTCGGGCTCGGGAATGTGCAGCACCAGCGGTGGCAGGTTCAAGTGCGATCGAGTTTCGGTCACCCCCCCTCCTGTCGCGTTTGTCCGAAGGGCACGCAACGTTATTTCTACGGTAAAATCTAAGTCCATTTGAAACCGGTGTTGCAGTTTCACTCATATTGTGCAATTCTGCACATTACGAACGGAGGAGACCGGAATTGACTAATAGGGTAAGCGTGCGAGTGTATGGACGCGGCGACAGGCTGTACGTGCAAGCTCAACGAATCTGGATAATACTTGCAAGTTTTGTCAGCACTCCCCTGCGGAAAACCGGCGACCAGACAACAATCACCTACGGAGATTTGGCAGAGAAGATGGGATATGATCGGAGAGCGGCCATCACGTTGAGTAGACAACTCGGCATCGTTGGTGACTGCTGTTTGTCGAACGATCTTCCTGCCCTGAATGCAATTGTTGTTTCGGAGGCGACTGGCCTGCCAGGTCCGGAAGTTGTGCTTCGACCGAACCGTTCAGTCAAACAGGAGCAGAACTCTGTCCACAAGCGAGATTGGTGCGCTATGAGTGTTCCGTCAACGGGAGCGCTGCGAAAGATATGGGAACAGAGCTAGCATACTTATCTCAGTCAACCAGGCTTAGCGTCTTATAGTGTTTTCGCGCGAGCTAGATCTCTTAGATTACCAAACGATTTTGAAAGTCTAAGAACCGGAATATCACTACCCACATCACTATCGTAGTTTTCAATCTGCCTCATCGAAGCCTCTAAATCTCTCCGCTCACCTCGAAGCACATCGATGAACTCCAATACGTCTCCGTCACACCTAAACACGTGAACATAGACTCCGTTGAAAAGAAGGGCTGTAGCAAGCCCTCGACCGGCAGCTTGAACTGTTCCGCTATACAGAGTGGCAGGTGAATTAGGGTCGGTAGTCATGAGCTCCCAGCTGTTTCCTTTTTTGAGTTCGAATGTGAAGCGATATTGGGTAGATGGCCAGTCTTGGCGTTGCAAATTATCCCCTCGACCAACCAATTTGGCCTCAGGTTCGTAAAGATAAAATCCTGTTTGACAGCCTCCGAAAATACCTGGCGCCGCCGGCGCATTAGCGGAAACGCGGTTTTCGGTCTCAGCTAACTGCTCCGGCGCTTCCGTCAGATTTTGCTCGACCTCCGCAGTTGACACAGTGCACGACGACAACATTATCCCCGACAGTGTGGATAATGTTGGCCAAAAGGCAGACCGCACACTTTCCTCCTCAAAGCTGATCCAGAATCCGTTACTGCATCATCGACCCATTGAGAAGGCTTCCCGGTCAAGCTCGAAGTTCGATAAAGGACCGTTTAGGATTTCGTTGGCATCTTTAGGTTGCAGCACCGTCACAGCCAGCATATGCTTTACGCGAACGTAAAGTTGGAGAATCTCATGAGCCTCGATGTCGCCGGTCGCACTGCCTATACCCCCGACCACGAGGCCTTTCGCGACACGGTGCGCAGCTTCATCAAGGCCGAGGTGGTGCCGCATATCGACCGCTGGGACGAGGCGGGGATCGTCGAGAAAGCGCTCTGGCCCAAGGCTGGCGCGGTCGGCATGCTGTGCCCGACGGTGCCCGAGGAATATGGCGGGCTAGGGCTCGACTTCGGGTATAACGCGATCATCGACGAAGAGATCAGCTATGGCGGGACCGCACTCGGCTTCTCGCTCCAGTCGGACATCGTCGTCAATTACATCGTCAGCTACGGCAGCGAGGAGCAGAAGCGCGAGTGGCTTCCCAAGCTGGTCTCGGGCGAGGTCGTCACCGCGATCGCGATGACCGAGCCCGGCGTCGGCAGCGACCTGCAGGGCATCCGCACGACCGCGAAGAAGGACGGCAACCACTACGTCATCAACGGTTCGAAGACCTATATCACCAACGGCCAGAACGCCGATCTGGTGCTCGTCTGCGTCAAGACCGACACCGAAGTGACCCCGGCTTGGAAGGGCGTGTCGATCATCCTGGTCGAAGCGAACCGCGAGGGGTTCAAGCGCGGGCGCAACCTCGACAAGATTGGGCAGGACGCCGCCGACACGTCCGAGCTGTTCTTCGAAGACGTGCGCGTGCCGATGACCAACTGCCTGGGCGAGGAAGGCAAGGGGTTCATATACCTGATGAGCGAGCTGCCGCAGGAGCGGCTGTCGATCGCGATCGGCGCGCAAGCATCGGCGCAGCGCGCCTATGACGAGACCGTCGCGTTCGTGCGCGAGCGCAAGGCGTTCGGCAAGCCGGTGATCGACTTCCAGAACACGCGCTTCACGCTCGCCGATCTGAAGTCGAAGCTCCAAGTCGGCTGGGCGCATCTCGACTGGGCGATCGCGCGCCACCTGCGCAAGGAACTGACCGCCGAGGAAGGTGCCGCGGCCAAGCTGTGGCACACCGAGTTTCAGTGGGAAGTCATGGACAAGTGCCTCCAGCTTCACGGCGGTGCGGGCTATATGAACGAATATCCCATCGCGAAAATGTGGCGCGGCGCGCGCGTGACGCGGATCTTCGGGGGCACCAACGAGATCATGAAGGAATTGATCGGGCGGAAGCTTTGACGGCCCGGCGACGCCCGCGGCGGAGCAGCGGGCAAGCGCACTAGGGCCGTCCGGCCGGCGCGGCCACGACCGCGACCGACGACGCGGGCTTTGCTCGCGGCACTGACGTCGAGCGTGCAAATTGACGGACCATAGTCACTGGATCAAACTACACGCATGGATCAAGTCACCGTGCATTCGGCCATGTACGGAAGCGGAAACAACGCCCCGCTAGCCAAGCGGAGCGTTGGCTGGCTGAAGGGACAGTATCAGGTGCCCGACGACTTCGACACGATGGGCCAGGATAAGATCGAAGCCATGTTCGGTTCGTGCGAGCCAACGCTTGATGATCGAGTCTCTCGAGACGCACCTTCTGATCCAGATCTTGGATAAGCGGTAGCGAGTGCTGTCGGTCGTGGAGCTGGTTTAGGCGTTAGCCACTCGCCCGCCGCGGGCGAAGCCCGCGTCGTCAGTCGCCCGCTTACGCGGCCGCTGGCCGGGCGCGCTGTTCGCGCAGCGGCTTCGCCGCCGCGACCGGCGGGCGGCGCGCCTGCCTACATCGCGCCGCTACAACGCGCCGTGACAATGCTTGTACTTCTTGCCCGACCCGCACGGGCACAATGCATTGCGACCGACGACGCCGACCCAGCTGGCCGGATCGCTGCCAAGTTCCATCGCTTCGTTCGGGCGCGCGAGCGTCAGCAGCGGCATCGCGCCGAAGCTGTCGGTCAGGCTGCCATCGCTGCCAAGTTCGGGAAACGCGTCGAGATTGGTAAAGATGTCGGGCATCGACGGCAGTTCGGGCGGGGCCGTGAACTGCGCGTTCGCAAGCAGTTTCGTCACGTCCTCGCGAATCAACGCGAGCATGCGTTCGAACAGCGCGAACGCCTCGCGCTTATACTCGTTGATCGGGGTCTTCTGCGCATAGGCACGCAGATGGATGACCTGGCGTAGCGCGTCGAGCGTGGCCAGATGCTCCTTCCAGTGATGATCGAGATTTTGGAGGAGCACGCTCTTTTCGATCGACGCCCAGGTCTCGTCGCCCACCTCGGCCTGTTTGGTCGCGATCGTCGCCTCGGCGGCTTCCATGAGGCGCGTCTCGATCGTCTCGGGCTCGATACCCTCCTCTTTCGCCCAGTCGGCGACAGGCAGGTCGAGCGCGAGCAGTTCAGTCGCGCGCGCCTGCAAGGTCGCCATATCCCATTGTTCGGGATAGGAATTCGGCGGGCACCCATCGGCGACCAGGCCGTTGATCGTCTCGACGCGCATGTCGGTGACGACCTCGCCGACGGTTTCGGAGTCCATGATGTCGGCGCGTTGTTCGTAGACGACCTTGCGCTGGTCGTTCATGACATCGTCATACTCGACGACCTGCTTGCGAATGTCGTAATTGCGCGCTTCGACCTTTTTCTGCGCGGTCTCGATTGCTTTCGACATCCAGCGCGAGGGCGGCAGCGCCTCGCCGTCCTCGAGGCTCGAACGCATCATCTTGGCGAACATCGTGTCGGGACCAAAGATGCGCAGCAACTCGTCGTCGAGGCTGAGGTAGAAACGCGACAGCCCCGGATCGCCCTGCCGCCCCGATCGCCCGCGCAGCTGATTGTCGATGCGGCGACTTTCATGGCGTTCGGTGCCGAGCACGAACAGTCCGCCGCTCGCGAGCACTTTTGCCTTATTCTCGGCGACCTCGGCCTTGATCGCCTCGATCGCCGCGTCGCGCTCAGAACCTTCGGGTACATCGGCGAGCTCGTCGGCGACACGGAACTCAACATTGCCACCCAGCTGGATGTCGGTACCGCGCCCCGCCATGTTCGTCGCGATCGTGACCGCGCCGATGCTGCCCGCCTGCGCGACGATATGGGCCTCGCGCTCGTGGAATCGCGCATTCAGGACGCTGTGCGCGACGCCTTCCTCGGTCAGGAATTCGCTCAACAGCTCGGACTTCTCGATCGACACGGTGCCGACGAGGACGGGCTGACCGATCGCCGCCTTCTCCGCGATCGCCTTGGCGATCCCGCGGAACTTGTCGGTCGTATCCTTGTAGAACGTGTCCTCCTCATCAACGCGCAACACCGGCACATTCGTCGGGATGGTCACGACGTTCATCTTATAGATCTGGTGGAACTCGGCCGCTTCGGTCGCCGCCGTCCCTGTCATCCCCGACAATTTGGGGTACATGCGAAAGTAATTCTGGAAAGTGATCGACGCCATCGTCTGGTTCTCGGGCTCGATCTCGACGCCCTCCTTGGCCTCGACCGCCTGATGCAACCCGTCGGACCAGCGTCGCCCGTCCATCATGCGGCCGGTAAATTCGTCGATGATGACGACCTTGCCGTCCTTCACGATGTAATCGGTGTCCTTGCGGTACATCACGTTCGCGCGCAGCGACTGGTTCAGGTGATGGACGACCTGGGTATTTTCGAAATCGTACAGGTTGCTGCCCTCGAGCAGCCCGGCATTCTCGAGTAGTCGCTCCATCTTTTCGGTGCCATCCTCGGTCA
>JAYTAR010000066.1:0-2060 GCA_043737455.1 Sphingomonadales bacterium
CCGACGACGACGGCGTCGCGCTCTACGATTTGGCATTGTCGCCCGACGGCACGCGGATCGCGTTCGTGCGCGGCGGCGATGACGAATTTGCCGATGCCGAAGATCTGCCCAACGCTGCAGCCGAGACCATTACACCCCGGCAACAGGTCTATGTCGCGACGCTCGGCACGCCGCCGGTCGCGATCGGTGACGGGCATACGCCGGTCTTCTCACCCGACGGCAAGCGCATCGCGTTCACGCGGCGCGGCGAGCTGTGGCTGCGCGAGCCGACCGGCGACGCGCGGCGGATCGCGCGCGTGGCGGGGTCGATCGAGCGGCTGTGCTGGTCGCCCGACGGGACGATGTTGGCATTCCTCGACGACCGCGACGGGCGGACTTTCCTCGCGCTTTACACGATCGGCGCGGCACGGCTGCGCTATGTGGATGCCGGGCTCGATCACGCCGCCGAGCCCGCGTTCAGCCCCGACGGACGCGAGATCGCCTTCATCCGTTATACCGAGCCACCGGCGGGAGCGGGGGCCGACACCGGTCCCTATTGGTCGCTGCGGATCGCCGACGTCGCCAGTGGCGCAACGCGGGTGCGCTGGACAGCGCCCAGGGGCCCCGGCGCGCGTTTTGCGGGAACGCGTGGGCGCAATGTGTTCTGGTCGGCCGACGGGCGCATCGTGTTTCCTTCGGAACGGAGCGGCTGGCTGCATCCCCAGGCCGTGCGTGCGACGGGGAGCGAGCCGCCCCGCGACCTGACGCCGGGCGCGTTCGAGGTCGAAAGCTACACGCTGACCCGCGACGCGCGCGCGCTAGTTTATGCCGCGAACGACCGCGACCTCGATCGGCGCGCTTTGTGGCAGGTCGCGCTCGACGGCGGCGCGGCGCGGCGACTGACTCCATCGCGCACGATGGCGTTCGCGCCGACGCCGGGCGGCGATGCGCTAGCGGCGATCGCCACCGACGTGACGCATGTCGCGCATCCAGTGCTGGTCGCAGGCGCGCTGCCACCGCTGGGCGCAGCACCCGAAGCGACCGGCTTCGCCGCGCCCGAGACTGTCCGTTTTCGCGCCGCCGACGGATTTATATTGTCCGGACAATGGTTCCGTGCGCGCGGACCCGGGCGGCACCCTGCGGTTGTCTACGTCCACGGCGGGCCGCGTCGTCAGATGCTGCCGGGCTTTCACCCGTCGGGCTATTATTCGCATGCCTATATCGTCAATCAGCAGCTCGCGGCGCGCGGAATCGACGTATTATCGGTCAATTATCGCGGCGGAACCGGCTTTGGTCTGGCGTTTCGCGACGCACCCCAGACCGGGCGCGAGGGTGCGAGCGAATACCTCGACATCCTCGCCGCCGGGCGCTGGCTCGCCGCGCAGCCGACGGTCGATGCAGGCCGGATCGGCGTGTGGGGCGGCAGTTGGGGTGGATATCTGACCGCGCTCGCGCTCGCGCGCGACAGCGACCTGTTTCGGGTCGGGGTCGATTTCCACGGTGTGCACAGCCTGCTGCGTCCCGTGCCAGACACGATGTCGCCTGCCGCGCAGGCCGCCGTGCGCGCGGTGCAGTGGCAGTCCTCGCCGATGGCGGACATCGACCGCTGGCGCTCCCCGGTCCTGTTGATCCACGGCGACGACGACCGCAACGTGGCCGTCGCGCAGTCGCTGCTGCTGGCGCGCGAACTGGCCGCGCGTGCGATTCCCTACAGCGCCATGGCCTTCCCCAACGAGCGCCACGCGTTCCTGCGCCATGCGTCCTGGCTGACCAGCCTCACCGCGACGATCGCTTTTCTCGAGGCCGGTTTGCGGCCCGCGATCCGATGATATTGCTTGCACTCGCCGCGGCTGCATTGCCACCTGCACCGCTCACCATCATCACCGGTGCGCGCGTCTTCGACGGCAGCGGCCGTGCGGCGCGCGTGCGCGAGGTCGCGTTCGAAAACGAGCGCATCATCGCGGTCGCGCGGCGCGTGCCTCGCCCCGATGGTGCGACGATCGTCGACGCGCGCGGGCAGACGCTCATCCCTGGGCTTCACGACCTGCACATCCATACGCGCCGCAGCGGTTTCGCCAGCG
>JAYTAR010000067.1:0-2057 GCA_043737455.1 Sphingomonadales bacterium
GAATTCGGGCTGAAGCGGATGTGGAAATCGCCCAACGGCACCATCCGCAACATCCTGGGCGGCGTCGTCTTTCGCGAACCGATCGTCATTTCCAATATACCACGCCTGATCCCCGGCTGGACCGACCCGATCGTCGTCGGACGCCATGCCTTTGGCGACCAGTACCGCGCGACCGACTTCCGCGTTCCCGGCCCTGGCAAGCTGCGGCTGGTGTTCGAAGGCGAGGACGGCACGACGATCGACGAAGAAGTTTTCCAGTTTCCCAGCGCGGGCGTCGCGATGGGGATGTACAACCTCGACGATTCGATCGCCGATTTTGCACGATCGAGCATGAACTATGCGCTCGGCCGCGGCTGGCCGCTCTATCTGTCGACGAAGAACACGATCCTGAAAGCGTATGACGGCCGCTTCAAGGACCTGTTCCAGCAGGTTTTCGAGGCCGAGTTCGCAGACCGGTTCAAGGACGCGGGCATAGTCTACGAACATCGCCTGATCGACGACATGGTGGCGTCTGCGCTCAAATGGAGCGGCAAGTTCGTCTGGGCCTGCAAGAATTACGACGGCGACGTCCAGTCCGATCAGGTTGCGCAAGGTTTCGGATCGCTGGGGCTGATGACGTCGGTCCTGCTCACGCC
Organism: Sphingomonadales bacterium; assembly: GCA_043737455.1. Taxonomy (GTDB): domain Bacteria; phylum Pseudomonadota; class Alphaproteobacteria; order Sphingomonadales; family Sphingomonadaceae; genus Sphingomonas_O. The sequence continues at coordinate 636 of JAYTAR010000067.1, forward strand.
CGACGGCAAAACCGTCGAGGCCGAAGCCGCGCATGGCACGGTGACGCGTCACTTTCGCCAGCACCAGGCTGGCAAGGCGACCTCAACCAATCCGATCGCATCGATTTTCGCCTGGACCGGCGGCCTCAAATATCGCGGGAAGTTCGACGAAACGCCCGACGTCGCGCGCTTCGCTGAAACGCTCGAGCGGGTATGCATCGAAACCGTCGAACAGGGCGCGATGACGAAGGACCTGGCAATCCTGATCGGACCCGACCAGCCGTGGATGACCACCGAGCAGTTCTTCGAAGCAGTGCGCGCCAACCTCGAGACCGAAATGGACAGCTGGCAGTAAGGTTTGCCGCATCGGACCGGTAGCACGGCTGTCCTGCTGACGCGGTCAACCCGGCGGCCGCCCCATCGCAGTGCGAATCGCGTCAAGCGCAGCGGCGCCCGCGCTTCCGTCGGGGCCCCCGCCTTGTGCCATGTCGGGACGACCACCGCCACCCTGCCCGCCCAGCGCGACGACCGCCGCGCGGACAAGGTTAATTGCGCTTTGTTGCTCTTTCAAATCGTCGGTGACGCCGACCGCAACCGAAGCGCGCCCCTCGACGATCGTCACGACGGCAGCAACGCCAGACCCGAGCCGTGTCTTTGCGGCATCGATCAAGCTGCGCAGCCCCTTGGGGTCGAAGTCGTCGAGCAACTGCCCCTCGAACTTGACGCCTCCTATCGTCTCGGTCGCTGGCGCCGCGTTCGTACTGCCGCCAAGTGCGATCGTTTTCCTGGCTTCGGCCAGCTCGCGCTCGAGGCGGCGTTGTGCATCGACCAACGCGCCGACGCGGGCGGGCACGTCATCGGGAGCGGCCTTGAGCAATGCGGCGGCTTCCTTCAGCCGGTCTTCGCGCTGCGTCAGCCACGTGCGCGCTGCTTCGCCGGTCAACGCCTCGATCCGCCGCACCCCCGACGATACCGCGCTTTCGCCGATGATCTTGAACAAGCCGATGTCGCCGAGCGCGTCGACATGCGTGCCGCCGCACAGCTCGACGCTATAGTCGCCGTCGCTGTGCCGCCCCATCGACAGTACGCGCACCTCGTCGCCGTATTTCTCGCCGAACAACGCCATCGCTCCCGCCGCGATTGCATCATCGGGTGTCATCAGCCGCGTGCCGACCGCGTCGTTCTCCCGGATGCGTGCGTTCACCTCGACCTCGACATGCGCAATGTCGTCGGGCGCGAGCGCGGCATTGTGCGCAAAGTCGAAGCGCAACCGATCGGGCGCGACGAGGCTTCCTTTTTGCGTCACGTGGCGACCGAGCCGGTGGCGCAGCGCTGCGTGCATCAAATGCGTCGCCGAATGATTGGCACGAAGCTGTGCGCGGCGTTCGGCATCGACCGCGAGCGTCACCGTATCGCCAACCGCGACACTGCCTGCGTCGACCA
>JAYTAR010000068.1:0-2054 GCA_043737455.1 Sphingomonadales bacterium
ACTTCTCGAAAAGCAGAAGGAGGGCAAGAAGCGCATGCGCGAATACGGTAGCGTCTCGATCCCCCAGGAGGCGTTCATCGCCGCGCTGCGTATGGGGGAGGAGTGAGGCAGCCAGCGATAGCGGAGCTCTCGTCGGACTTGCCGAACTCCCGGCCGGCCTCGCCTCGGCGAGGACCGACGACGCGGCTTTGCCGCGCCGCAATCGCCCCCTGAGCTACCCAGCCATCGCTGGATAGTCGATATATCCCTCTGCCCCCTGGCTGTACCAGGTCGCCATCACGTCGGGGTTGAGCGGCGCGCCTGCCGCGAGCCGCGCGGGCAGGTCGGGATTGGCGAGGAACGGGCGCCCGAAGCTGATCGCGTCGGCGACTCCGCTGTCGAGCGCGACCTGGGCCGTTGGGGCCGCATAATCGCTGTTGAGGATGAGGACGCCGTCGAACGCCGCGCGCATGGTGGGTGCGACGGGTGCGACCTCGCCCTTGCCGAACGTGCCTTCAAAGCCGGGCTCGCGCAGCTCGAGGAAGGCGATACCGTGCGCTGACAGTATCGCGGCGGCGTGCTCGAAGAGTGGGTAAGGGTTGCTGTCGTTTACGCCTTGCGTATCGCCATTGGGTGACAGGCGCACGCCCGTCCGATCCGCGCCGACCTCGGACACGATCGCGCCGACGACTTCGTCGAGCAGGCGGACGCGATTGGCAATGCTGCCGCCATAGGCGTCGTCGCGCAAATTACTGTTATCGCGCAAGAATTGGTCGATCAGATAGCCATTCGCCGCGTGCAGCTGGACCCCGTCGAACCCCGCCGACCTCGCATGGCGCGCCGCGCGGACATAGTCCTCGAGGAGGCGCGGCACTTCGTCGACGCCAAGCGGTCGCGCCTGCGCGTAAGGCAGTCGCCCGGCATAAGTGTGCGCCTTGTGTGGCGCGGTCGTGGCCGAGGCCGACACCGGCGCCGCGCCGTCCAGGAACTCGGGATGAACGATGCGCCCCATGTGCCACAACTGAGCGACGATGCGCCCGCCCGCGCCGTGCACCGCTGCGACGACAGGCTTCCAGGCCTCGACCTGCGCGGGCGTCCACAGCCCCGGCGCATAGGGCCAGCCGAGCCCCTCGACGCTGATGCCTGTCGCCTCCGAGATGATTAGCCCCGCACTCGCACGCTGCGCGTAATAGTCGGCCATGATCGGTGTCGGCACGAAGTCGCGCGTGGCACGCCCGCGCGTCAGTGGCGCCATGACGATGCGGTTGGGCGCGTCGATCGCACCGATCTTCAAAGGGTCGAACAACGAGGGCATCGAATTCCTTACAGCTGATGGCCGGTGCGATCACGCTTGGTGGCCAGATAGGCGGCGTTGAAGGGGTTGGGCGGGAGTACGTGTGCGACGCGCTCGACGACATGGATGCCATGTTCTGTCAGCCCCGCGACCTTGGCGGGATTGTTGGTCAGCAGGCGCACGCGGTCCTGACCAAGCAAGCGTAGCATGCGCGCCGCCACGCCGAAGTCGCGCGCGTCGACCGCGAAGCCGAGCCGCAGATTGGCATCGACGGTATCGAAACCCTGGTCCTGCAGCTGATAGGCGCGCAATTTGTTGACGAGGCCGATCCCGCGTCCCTCCTGACGCAGATACAAAAGAATGCCCCAGTGCGCCTCGGCTATCGCGGCGAGCGCGGCGTGCAGCTGCGGGCCGCAATCGCACTTCAGGCTGCCGAGCACGTCGCCGGTCAGGCACTCGCTGTGGAGGCGGACGAGCGGCGGCTGACCGTCGGGCTGACCGATCATTAAGGCGACATGTTCGGCGACCGCCTCGGGGCTGCGAAAGGCGACGATCTGCGCGTCCGCCTGCGCCGCGACCGGCAGACGTGCGCGCGCGACGATCGCGAGGCGGTCGGGGCTGACATACGTCGCCACCGCGCAAGGCGTCACCGCGACCTCGAACGGCAGATTTTCTGCGACGAAATAGGCCGGCAGCAGCCCCGCCAGCCGTGCCAGCTCGAGCGCCGCGCGCAAATTATCAACGTGGGGGGGCGCAATCGCCCGATACGGCCCCTGCAGCG
>JAYTAR010000069.1:0-2051 GCA_043737455.1 Sphingomonadales bacterium
CGCAGGCGCTCGATGCGGCAGGGGCTGCGACCGCCAAGGCACAGGCGCGCGAGCAGCTGCGGCGATTTCTGACACCGGGCCGCGGCTACGTCGCGGGCAGCGTGTCGATGTTCCATAATTGAGACAGACGATGGAATCGAAAACCTTCGTGCGCATCGGGGCCATCGCGTTCGTCGCGGTCGCGATCACCATGACCGCGCTGCAACTGCGCGGCGACCCCAAGCCCGCACCCGCCGATGCCGTCGTGACGATCATGGAGCCTGACGGCGATCCGCTTCCGGCAGTGCTGCGTGACTGCGCGGCGCTTGGCCAAGCGGGCGCGCAAGACCGTGGCTGCCTGGCTGCGTGGGCCGAAAGCCGTCGACGCTTCCTGTCACCTGGAGACGGGCGCAACGATGCGCCCGACATTTTGGCGCCGCCAGCAACTGCCGAGGCGGTTAGCAATACGGCCTCACTGCCCGACGAGGCGAACTAACATGGGCGGCACCGGCGTCGTCGATCGCTTTCTCGAGGTCTTCACCCGCTATATCGATAGCGGGTTCGGACTGCTTCAAGGCGAAGTCGCTTTTGTTGCGACCACGCTGATCGTCATCGACGTCACGCTTGCCGCGTTGTTCTGGAGCTGGGGCGAAGGCGACGACATCATCGCGCGCCTCGTCAAGAAAACGCTGTTCGTCGGCGTCTTCGCCTATATCATCGGCAACTGGAACAACCTTGCCCGCATCGTCTTCGAGAGTTTTGCCGGACTTGGGTTGAAAGCGAGTGGCACCGGCTTCACCACCGCCGAATTGCTCCAGCCCGGTCGCGTCGCGCAAGTGGGGCTCGACGCCGGACGCCCGATCCTCGATTCGATCTTGAACCTGCTCGGCTTCGTCAGCTTCTTCGAGAATTTCATCCAGATCATCGTGTTGCTGTTTGCCTGGGCGATCGTCCTGATCGCTTTCTTCGTGCTGGCGATCCAGCTGTTCATCACGCTGATCGAGTTCAAGCTCGCGACGCTCTGCGGCTTCGTGCTCATCCCGTTCGGGCTGTTCGGCAAGACCGCCTTCATGGCCGAACGCGTGCTCGGCAACGTCGTCTCGTCGGGGATCAAGGTGCTCGTCCTCGCGGTCATCATCGGCATCGGCTCGACGCTGTTTTCCGAGTTTACCACGGCGATCGGTCCAAACGCACCGACGATCGAGGATGCGATGACGATCGTGCTCGCGAGTCTGTGCCTGCTCGGTCTCGGCATCTTTGGTCCCGGCATCGCCAACGGTATCGTGTCGGGCGGACCGCAGCTCGGTGCAGGTGCTGCTGCCGGCACCGCACTTGCCGCTGGCGGACTCGCGGTCGGTGCCGTCGCCGGTGCGCGGCTTGCCGGGGGCGCGGTCGCAAGTGCTGCATCGAGTATCGCGCGCGGCGGCGCGCAGGCCGCCGGTGGCGCGACTGCCGCTTACAGCCTCGGATCGGCAGGCAAATCGGGTGCATCGGGCGTCGCGTCGGGGCTTGGCACTGTCGGCCAGGCGGCAGGATCGGCAGCGATGTCGCCGCTGCGCAAGGCTGCTGACTCTATCAAAGCGAGCTTCAACGATGGCGGTCGTGCCGTCACCTTTGCCGGTGGTCCGTCGTCATCGTCACCGCCGAGCGACAGTCAGGCCGGACAACCTGCTTGGGCCAAAGCCATCAAGGACAAGCAGTCGCTCGCGCACGGCGCGACCATTGCCGCGCACACGTTGCGCAGCGGCGACGGCGGCGGGGCCGGTGCTTCAGTCGATACGACCGAGAAGGATTGAGACGCATGTTTCGCAGACCAAGCATCCGCTACGGGACCACGCCCGAACCTACGACGCCCTATCAGCGCGCCGCACAAGCCTGGGACGACCGCATTGGCTCGGCACGCGTGCAGGCGCGCAACTGGCGGCTTGCGTTTTTCGGAACGCTGGTCTTGTCGGGCGGGCTAGCCGGCGGGCTCATCTGGCAGGGCGCGCGCGGGACGATCGTGCCGTGGGTGGTGCAGGTCGACAAGTTCGGCGAAGCACAAGCGGTCGCGCCCGCCAATGCCGACTATG
>JAYTAR010000070.1:0-2050 GCA_043737455.1 Sphingomonadales bacterium
GCCGACCCGAATGTTTCGGATTACTCTCCGTTTCACGGGGTCGACGACCGAAACGGTGTCGGCGAAAACGTTGGTCACGAAAACCAGGTTGCCAGTGCCACTGACGACGACACCATGCGCACCTGCTCCCGTGACGACTTCGGAGGTGACCTTCTGGCTTGAGGTGTCGATGATCGACATGGTCGTTCCGGGATTGGCCTTGGCGCCCTGGTTAGCGACGTAAACTTCCCGGCCAGAGGGCGCGGCAAAGACTTGGATGGGCCCTGGACTAACCCGGATCTTGGCAACGACGCTCCGGCTCTCAGCGTCGATTACCGCAACGCTGTTCTCATCACGCAGTGACACATAAACGCGTTTGCCATCGGGTGCGAAGGCAACCTGCACGGGGCGCCGCACCCCGGGGCGCTCGACCACATCGGAAAGGCAAGCACCACACCCGCGAAAATCATCACGGTCATGCTGCGCACTATCGTGTTATCCGCCAGTGGATTTGGTATCTTTCGTGATACACTACTCGTAGTCAGCCAGAAGACCGCCGGCCGGTATCGACGTACCAATCGGCCTGCCTTTGAGAGGTTCCGCTTAATCCGGTGTGCTGCGGACCTAATCGATATCCCGCAGGTTGAGACTTAGTTGTACTCGGCGTTGGGCGCGGCATCAGTAGTGCGCTAGAATTACCGCCATGAAGGAAAATCATTGGCTGACGCAGGACCCCGGGCGAGCGAAGCCAGAAAATGTTGCTCGGTCGCAGCGTATAGCGGCGAAGCGACCGCGAAAGATCTAGTCTGTGGGATGACCGTGGACCCGGCGAAGACAGCGCATCACGCGACGCACGGCAGCAAGGAGTATTATTTCTGCTCGGCGGGCTGCCAGACGAAGTTCATTTCCGACCCGATCACTTACCTGAATAAAAGCCTGCGCGTCGAACCGATCGCCGCTGCCGGTGCAATCTGGACTTGTCCGATGCATCCCGAGATCAGGCGCGACGCGCCTGGTCCATGCCCAATCTGCGGTATGGCGCTCGAACCCGAAGCGCCGTCGCTGGACGATGGCCCAAGCCCCGAACTCGTCGATTTCACGCGGCGGTGGTGGGTGTCGGCGGTGCTCGCGGTGCCGCTGTTGGTGCTGACGATGGGGACCGATCTTTTAGGGCTTCGCCTTATCGACCCAATGTGGTCGCCCTGGATCCAGCTCGCGCTTGCCGCACCGATCGTGCTGTGGGCGGGCGCACCGTTCTTCGAACGCGGCTGGATGTCGCTGAAGACGCGCCACCTCAACATGTTTACGCTGATCTCGATAGGGGTCGGAGCGGCATTCCTCTACAGCCTTGTTGCGACGGTCGCGCCCGGATTGTTCCCGCCGACATTCCGCACGATGGGAATGATCCCGGTCTATTACGAAGCCGCCGGCGTCGTCGTCGCGCTCGTCTTGCTGGGCCAGGTTCTCGAACTTCGCGCGCGCGCATCGACCGGCAAGGCGATCCGCGCATTGCTCAATCTCGCACCAAAGACCGCGCGACGCATCGCGTCGGACGGCAGCGAAAGCGAGATTGCGCTTGCTGACGTCCTGACCGGCGACCGACTGCGCATCCGCCCTGGCGAGGCCGTTCCCGTCGATGGCATCGTCGTCGAAGGCCGTTCGTCAGTCGATGAGTCGATGCTCACCGGCGAACCGCTTCCGGTCGCCAAGGAAGCAGCAAGCGCGCTTACGGGCGGCACGGTCAACGGCACCGGCAGCCTCGTCATGGAGGCGCAGGCAGTCGGCAGCGACACGATGCTTGCGCGCATCGTCAAGATGGTCGCCGACGCGCAACGCAGCCGCGCGCCGATTCAGGCGGTGGCGGATCGCATCTCGGGTTGGTTCGTGCCGCTCGTCATCCTGATCGCGGTCGCAACCTTCATTGTCTGGAGCCTTGTCGGCCCCGAGCCGCGGATCGGCCATGCGCTGCTCAACGCTATTGCCGTGCTGATCATCGCCTGTCCCTGCGCGCTCGGCCTCGCCACACCGATGTCGATCATGGTCGGCACCGGGCGCGGTGCGGCGGCGGGCG
>JAYTAR010000071.1:0-2047 GCA_043737455.1 Sphingomonadales bacterium
AATGCAGATGAAGAGCGGCTATATGAAGCGTTCGGCGGTCATCAAGATGGCCGAGGACGCCGGTTTTCGCCTCGCGGGTGAATCAAAGATAAACGCCAACCCCAAGGATACGCACGATTATCCGAAGGGCGTCTGGACGCTGCCGCCCAATTATGCCGAGGGCGACACCGACAAGGCAAAATACGCTGCAATCGGTGAGAGCGATCGGATGACGCTGCGGTTCGTCAAGAAATAAGCCTTCGTCTCGACCGTCGCCATCGCAGATTTGAGCCCGCTCTCGAAAGTGGTCTGCGGTGGACAACGGACTTCACATTGCGCCGAACACGAACTTGTTTCCGACATACGGTCGGATGACTTTCTCAGGCATTTGACGAAGAGCCTCGGCGATGAAGGTCTCGCCTGTGCAGTGCATCGGGACGATGTAGGTCGGGTCGATCTTTGCGAACTCGGCAACGGTTCGACGCGCTTCGTCCTCGGTCCGTGGTCGAACCAGGTGAAAGCCGCCGACCACGGCGTGAACCTTGTCGACTCCGGAAACTGCCTGCGCCCGCCGAACCGAGTTCAGTACGCCGCGGTGGCTACACGAGGCGATGACCACCAGCCCCAGATTTTTGACGACGTAACAGGTCGCAAGCTCGTGCTCTCCGTCGTCGGGCAATTGGGCGGTCGAACGCTTGCCCGGAGACAGTCCGGACAGATCGCAGCCAACGCCCGGGCGCATCTGCGTGGGTATCGCCGCACGCTCGAAGCTTTCGAGCGGAATGACCCCCGTCGTGAAGCCATGGCCGGCGACGACCAGCGGCTCGGCGGCGATCCGGACTTGCCAACCAGCGCGGGCCAGTTCCGCCCGGTCGAGCGCGCCCATGACCGGTGGCGGGTTGCCGATCAACGCAATGCGCTCGCAGAAAACTTCCTCGCCCCCGACGATTAGCGGCAGATTGCGACGATCGGGATGCGTTTTTGCGAACAATCCGGCAAAGCCGCCGTAGTGATCGAGGTGCCCATGGCTCAGCACAGCGGCATCAATGGTGTCCGGATCGATACCAAGCAATGCGATATTGTTGGACAGCACTTCGGGGCTGTAGCCAAAATCGATCATGATATGCCTCGTTTCCGCGCCACGTCTCGACCGGGCAAGCAGCGACAATCCGAACTCGGCCATCAGGGCGTTACGTGACATGCGGGCTCCGCCTCCGCCGCTGCGCTCGACGCGCAGGCCGGGCCGCGTTTCGTTCGGCAAAAACGGTCCGAAAGTCGCTGCGTCGACAACGATCTGGAGCGTCACCTCGTCAACGGGCTGAACGATCAGGCGGGGTTTCGCACCGGCAGCCGCACCGGCAAGTATGGCTGCCAAACCTACGCACGCACCATGCAGGACTGCTCGTCTGTCCATGCCGCTCGCTCGATTGGCCTGCACGGATGCTTCCTTCCGACGCTGCTATTTCGCCAGCCGGTCGAGCTGCGCCTGCAGCGCCGCCATTTGGGTCTTGAGCGCACGCAGTTCGTCGTCGCCGGATTTGTGTCCTGCCTTCGCCGGGCGCCCGGTCAGCATGCCTGTCGCTGCCTGAAACATCGCCATGTTTTGCTTGGCGATCGCCTCGAACGGCTTCAATGCGCCCAGCAGCGGGACTGCAGTGAGGGTCTCGGTCATCGTCTCGCGAAACTGCGCCTGGTTTTTGGCGAAGGCGTCCATCGAGGCCTCGAGGTAGGGCGGCACCATCGACTGCATCGAGTTGCCGTACATCGCGATCAGCTGACGCAGAAAAGGAATCGGCAGCATCGTCTGCGCGCCGCCCTCCTCCTCCATGACGATCTGGGCGAGCACCGAGCGGGTGATATCTTCGCCCGACTTGGCGTCGAAGACCTGGAAATCGCGCCCGGCGCGGGTCATTGCGGCGAGGTGTTCGAGGGTGATGTAGCTCGAGCTGTCGGTGTTATACAGGCGGCGGTTGGCGTATTTCTTGATCACCACCGGGGTCTGCGCGACCGGTGACGAAGGATTGGCGGCGTCGTCCATGCAAGGGTCCGATCAGGAGATTGCAGTCGC
>JAYTAR010000072.1:0-2045 GCA_043737455.1 Sphingomonadales bacterium
GCAATCCATCGAATAGCGCGACACCCATTTCACCGGCAAGGTGATCGTAGCAACGACGCGCGGTCCGCAGCGCTTCGTCGCGAGGTCCCGCCCTGACGCCCACCGCACCAGTGCGCTGGGCGAGCCCCATCAGCATCTCGATAACCTGAGCGACGTCTGCCCCCGACAAGCGAAAATATCGATGTCGACCTTGCTGCTCGACCTTCAGCAGGTCGGCTGTCGTCAGTTTGGTCAAGTGTCCGCTCGCCGTTTGCGGCGTGACACCGGCCGTCAGTGCCAGCTCATTGGCGGACAGGGCCCGACCGTCCATCAACGCCGTCAGCATGTTGGCTCGCGCAGGATCGCCAAGCAGAGCAGCAATCATTGCGATCGGTGGACCGTCTGTCACGCTTCGGCCTTAACCGAAGCGTCTGTGTCGCTCAATGGTCTATCGCAAACGCGTCACGATGCGGAGTTTACCGATGCTTACTTGCTTCATTCGATACGAGATCGATCCCTTCAAGACCGCCGCGTTCGAGCAATATGCGCGCAACTGGGGGGAAGCCATCCCGCGCTGCGGCGCCGACCTGATCGGCTACTTCGCGCCGCACGAGGGATCGAGCACGCTCGCATATGGCGTCTACAATATCGCCGACCTCGCCGCGTACGAGGCTTATCGAGCTCGGTTGCGCGATGACCCCGCCGGCCGGGCCAATTATGAATTTGCCAAACGCGAGCAATTCATCCGGCGCGAGGACCGGACTTTTCTCCGCTTGGCGTCAATGCCGCATACGGTCGCCCCGTCATGATCGCCGTGATCTTCGAGACTTGGCCTGCCGATGGGCAGATGATGTGCTATTTGGAGCTTGCCGCAGCACTGCGCTCGGATTTGAACACTATCGACGGCTTCGTGTCGGTGGAGCGATTTGAAAGCCTTACCGAGCCCGGCAAGCTTCTTTCGCTGTCGTTCTTCCGCGACGAGGACGCCGTTCGCGCTTGGCGCAACCTGCCGGGTCACCGTGCAACTCAGGCGAGAGGCCGACGCAGCGTTTTCGCCGACTATAGACTTCTTGTCGCAAGCGTTCTTCGAGACTATGGCATGAACCAACGGGATGAAGCTCCGGCCGACAGTCGCGACGCCCACTTCACTTCACATGACCCCGAGCCAAGGTCGTAGTGCCACGGCTTAACCGTCGTGCTCGTATCCGTCGAGCACGACTCCCCCGTGGCCCGGCAACCACTTGCCATCACCGCTACTTCGTCCGGTAGATCGTGGCCTGCCGGATCGCGAGCTTCCACTCGCCGGTCACGTCGGTCCAGACTTCGGTCGTCCGTCGCCGGATCTGTTCGCCCGCAAATTTTGCCTTGTTCACCGGTGTCAGCGTCTCTTCGCCCATCAGGACGACGTCGTGCTTGCCGCGCTCGACCGCATATTCGATCGATCGTTCGAGCGAGGTATAGTCGATCAGGCCGGTGGCCAGGTTCTGCTCGGCGTCCTTCTTGCGCGCGATCCGGTTGAACGGGTTGTTCACCACGGCGTCCTCGGCAAAGGCTGCGGCGAAGGCTTTCTGGTCGTGCGCGATGATCGCTCGGTCCATGCGCTCGGTCGCCGCCAGTGCTGCCGCGATGCGCGGCGTGCGCGCGGCTGCCTCGACCTCGACATTCGCGGCGCGCCATGATGCCGATGCGGCTGATGTTGAAAGTAGAGAGAAAGTTACAGCACAGACTAATGCACGCATGATTTCCTCCTGAAGTGACCGGGACAGTGTACCTGCCGCTCGTGGCGAGCCGCAAGCACCGACCAAATTATGCACAAGCTGCAATTCTCGACTAAGGTCGCGCCATGGCGACGATCGCGATCTACGCATTGAAGGGGGGCGTCGGGAAGACGACGCTGGCGGTCAATCTTGCATGGTGCGCGGCGGTCGCATCGGCGCGGCGGACATTGGTGTGGGACCTCGACCCGCAAGCGGCGTCCTCGTGGCTGTTGGGCGGCGACAGCGCGGCGATCGACCGCGCGCGCGCGGTTTTCGCCAAGGAAGTGGCACCGGCCAAGCTGATCGTAC
>JAYTAR010000073.1:0-2045 GCA_043737455.1 Sphingomonadales bacterium
CTTCGAGTGATCGAGCCAACGACGCATCACTATGATACCGTCGACGGCGTGACGCTGGCGTGGCGTGAAATTGGCGAAGGGCGCGCGGTCGTGCTGTTGCACGGCTTCATTTCCGACAATGTCACAAACTGGATCAGATACGGCCACGCGGTCGCGATCGCGGCAAAAGGGTTTCGTGTTGTCATGCCCGATCTGCGCGGACACGGTTTGAGCGGTCGCCCGCACGATGCCGCAGCCTACCCGCCCGACATCCTTGCCGACGACGCGTTGCAATTGATCGCGCATCTTGGCCTGACCGACTATGATCTTGGCGGCTATTCGCTTGGCGGGAGAACGGTGGTGCGGATGCTGGCGCGTGGCGCCACCCCGCGCCGGGCGATCGTTGCAGGGATGGGTTTGTCGGGCATCACCGACACCGCCGCGCGCGTCGCGCATTTTCGCACGGTGTTCGACCGGCTCGGCCGCCATCGCCAAGGGTCGGCGGCGTGGTTTGCCGAGGCTTTCATGAAGACCAATGGCGGCGATCCAGTTGCGCTCGCGCTCGTCCTCGAGGCTGCGGTCGATACGCCGCTGGACGTTCTGGCGACGATACCGACGCCGACACTCGTCCTATGCGGCGCCGACGATAACGACAACGGATCAGCCGCCGAACTCGCCGCCGCGCTTCCACACGGCACGCTCCGCATCATTCCCGGCACGCACATGAGCGCGGTCGCAAAGCCCGACCTCGGACATGCAATGGCCGAATATCTGGCCGCCTAATTCATCGCCATCGGCACGAGCATGTTTTCGGCCAGTTCCTCGCGCGAAAGCAGTGGCGACTGATCCTCGAGCGGTGCGGTGACCATCGACCCGTCTTCGAGACGACGCGATCCGAGCCGCGGTTCGAACACCTGGTTCTGGTCGATCACGACCTCGAGCAGCGCCGCGTCATTGCCATCGAGCAACGCGTCCAGCGCCGCGCCGAGCGCGTCGAAATCGTCGACCCGCGCGCCCGGCATACCGAACCCACCGGCCATGCGCACGAAGTCGGGGAAGGTGATTCCCGAGTCCGGTCCGCAGCCCACGCTGGCACCGTCGAAGTAATTCTGCTGCGCCTGACGGATCGAATGATAGCCGTTGTTGTTCAGCACGATCAGCTTCACCGGCAGCTTCGCCCCGACGATTGTCTGCAGCTCCTGCACGTTTTGCATCACGCTACCGTCGCCCGCGATGCAGATCACGCGCCCGGTCGGTGGGTTGGTGTAACAAGCGCCGATCGCGGCGGGGAGATCATATCCCATCGATGCCGCACCGCTGTTGTGGAACAGACGCTGGCCCGATTTGAGTTCGGCTGCCTGGAACGTAACGACGCATGCTGTTCCGTCACCGCACACGATGATATCGCCGGGGTCCAGATGTTCGAAGAGCTTCTTGGCGAACGCATAGGGGTTGATCGAGCCCTTGCTCCCATAATGCCGGGGCAGCACGACCGGATAGCGCTCGTTGCGCGAACGCGTCCACGCCAGGTAGGTCGCATGCGCCGCCGGTGCCTCATAATCGTCGAGCAGCGAATGCATCGTGTCGATGAAGTCGGCCAAACGGGCATGGACGGGCATGTCGATGGAAATAGTCGGCTTGAGCAATTCGGCCTTGTCGATGTCGATCATGATCTTGAACGCCGATCGGGCGAACGAGCGGAAGTTGTAGCTCACCTGTCGAATGGCCAGCCGCGAACCAAGAACGAGGCACAGGTCCGAGTTTTGGACCGCGAAATTGCCGCCGCGATCGCCGATCGATCCCGGCCGACCGGCGTAGAGCGGATGCGCATTTTCGAGCACATCGTGCGCGTTCCATGCGGTCGTGACGGGAATGCCGAGCCGCTCGATCAGCGTCAGGAATTTCGCATGGCTCTTACTGATCCGCACCCCGCCGCCTGCAAGGATCACCGGGCGATGTGCCGTTTTTAACCGCGCGATGATGGCTCGGCAGCTTTCCTCGAGTGTAACGCCGCGCTGATATCCAACCTCCATCGGCAGGCCGTAATCGCCGTTGAGCCCTTCCGC
>JAYTAR010000074.1:0-5213 GCA_043737455.1 Sphingomonadales bacterium
GCTTCGCGATACTTCTTCACGACCCGCAGCGCGACGACGTTGAGCAGCAGGGTGACGATGAACAGCACGAGCCCGAGCGCGAACGCGGCCAACGTCTTCGCGCTGTCGAACTCCTGATCGCCCGTCAGCAGTTGCACGATCTGTACGGTCACGGTGGTAACGCTGTTGAACGGGTTCAAAGTCAGGTTCGCCGCCAGCCCGGCCGCCATCACCACGATCATCGTCTCGCCGATCGCGCGACTGACCGCGAGCAGCACGCCGCCGACGATGCCTGGCAGCGCGGCGGGAACGAGGACGCGGCGGATCGTCTCCGACTTGGTTGCGCCCATCGCCAGGCTGCCGTCGCGCATCGACTGCGGCACCGCGGCGAGCGAGTCATCGGCCATCGACGAGACGAACGGGATGATCATGATGCCCATGACAAGGCCCGCCGCCAGCGCGCTTTCCGAACTCGCGCTGGTGATGCCGATACTTTGGCCGAACTCGCGAATGACCGGCGCGACGGTCAGCGCGGCGAAATAGCCATAGACGACGGTCGGTACGCCCGCCAGAATCTCGAGCAGCGGCTTCATCCACCGGCGCAGCGTCGCGCTGGCATATTGCGTCAGGAAGATTGCGCTCATCAGCCCAAGCGGGATCGCGACGATCATCGCGATGATCGCACCGATGAAGATCGTTCCCCAAAACAGCGGAATCGCGCCGAGCGCCTTGGCGTCGCCACCCACCGCGGCTTGCGGGCTCCAGCGCGTGCCGAACAGGAAATCGACGATGTTCACCTTTCCGAAAAAACGGATCGATTCGAACAGCAGCGACGCGACGATGCCGACCGTCGTCAGGATCGCGATCAGTGACGCGGTAAGCAGGACGATCGTCGTCAGCCGTTCGACGCGCGTCCGCGCCCGAAAATCGGGCCGCACCCGCGAAAAGGCATAAAGACCACCCGCGAGGGCAAGGATCGCCGCCGCGACCAGCCCGATGATGCCGAACTGCATGCGCGCCGCGCGAAACGCGGGAACGATCGGTTCGGCCGCCGGATTGAACGCCGCGCCCTGCCGTCCGTCGGCGAGCCCACGCGCCTCGGCAAGGATCGCGTTGCGGTCCATCGGATCGGACGGAAGCGATTGCGCGGCCTGCGTCGCAAGCACGCTTTGCGTCACCAACCCGGGTTGCAGACCCGCCCACACCGCAATGAACAGCAATGCGGGAAGCGCGGTCCACAGTGCAACATAAGCGGCGTGATACCCGGGCAGTGAGTGCGGACGCGCACCCCTCGCTCCCGCGAAACTCCCCGCACCGGCGAACGTCGCCGCCCGCGCACGCGCCGTCATCCAGCCGACGACGGCCAGTCCGAACGCGAGCAGCAACAGGACCGATATCGGCATCGCGTCAGTTGAGCAGCTTGGCGTCGAGCGGCTTCATATCCTTGACCACAGCCGCCATCGTCACCTGAACGTCGCCGGGGGCTACGACCATGCCGCGTCGCTTCAGATACCCTTCCTGCCCCCATGCGCTCGCGAACTCGCCCACATATTCCTTCAGGCCCTTGATCGCGTTCAAATGCGCCGCCTTCACATAGATGTAGAGCGGACGCGCGCCGGGGTAAGTAAAGTCCGAGATCGTGGCATAGGTCGGCGCGACGCCGTTCAGGGCGTTGGCGAACAACCGGTCCTTGTTTTCCTCGAGGAACGAATAGCCGAAGATCCCGACCGCCTTCGGATCGGCCTCGATCTTCTGCACGATCAGATTGTCGTTCTCGCCGGCATCGACATAGGCGCCATCCTCACGCACCGTCGTGCATATTTTCTTGTGCGCCTTGGCATCCTTTTCGGCGAGCGCGCGCATGGCCGGGTCGACGTCGCAACCGCGCGTCAGGATCAGTTCGGCGAGCGCATCGCGCGTGCCCGACGTCGATGGCGGGCCATAGACCTTGATCGGCTCGTTCGGCAGCGCGGCGTTGACGTCGCGCCACGTCTTGGCGGTCTGCGGCTTGCCGAACGGCGTCGCGGCGAGCGCCTTATAGACATCGTTGGCGCTCAGCGGAATCTTCAGCCCCTTGATCGATTCGGCAAAGGCGATGCCGTCGAGGCCGATCTGAACTTCGACGATGCGGTTGACCCCGTTCTTTGCGCAGCCGTCATATTCGCTCTTCTTCATCCGACGTGAGGCATTGGCGATATCGGGATGCGGCGCGCCGACGCCCGCGCAGAACAGTTTGATCCCTGCGCCCGTGCCGGTCGATTCGACGATCGGCGATTTGAACTTGGGATTCTTGTTGACGAATTGCTCGGCGACGGCGGTCGCGAACGGATAAACGGTCGATGACCCCACGCTGCGGATCTGGTCGCGCGCCGAGGCGTCACCCGCGTTTTGACATCCACTAAGGCCAATCGTTGCGGCGCAAATGGTGGCCATGGCAATCGCACGGTACATGTCGGCTTTCCCCCGGGATGCTAGTCTCGTCGCTCCGGCTAACGAAGCTTCACGCGTTTCGTGTTTCAGTTTTGCGTCAGTTCGATGACATCGCGCGGCAGGGCGGTGGGCAAAAGCACCGCGACGGTCGTGCCGACCCCTTGCGTGCTCGCGATGTCGAGGCGGCCGCGGTGGCGCTCGACGATATGCTTCACGATCGCCAGGCCCAGCCCAGTCCCGCCCCCTGCCCGGCTGCGCCCGGCATCGATCCGGTAAAAGCGCTCGGTCAGCCGTGGGATATGCTCGGGCGCGATGCCATCGCCACGGTCGGTCACCGACAGGCGCAGGAGCGAGGGCCCTTCACGGCACAGACCCACCGTCACGGGTGCGCCTTTGCGACCATATTTGAACGCGTTGCCGACGAGGTTGTGCACGACCTGCGAAAGCTGCGCGCGGTCGCCCGCGACCGGCGGCAAGTCGGGATCGATGTTGAGCGTAAGGTCGGCACGCGCCGCGCCCTCGTCGTCGCGCAGCTCGCCGGCAACCTCATCGATCAAGTCGCCGAGCGCGACCGGCGTTTCGGGCAGCCGGTACTTTTCCGCCTCGATGCGGCTGAGCGAGATCAGATCGTCGATCAGACGCTGCATCCGCCGCGCTTCCTTCATCATCACCACCAGAAAGCGGTCGCGCACGTCGCGGTCGGCGGCGACCTGCGGATCGTCGAGCGTCTCGATGAACCCGATGATCGCCGCGAGCGGGGTGCGCAGTTCGTGGCTGGCGTTTGCTACGAAATCGACACGCGCGCGCTCGGCGGCATGGCTGGTCGTGCGGTCGACGAGGTGGACCAGGCGACGCCCGGGGGCGATCGTCGCAACGTTCATCGCGACGCGCTGGTCGCGACCACCCAGGCCGACCAATTCGGTGCTGCCGTCGCGGCCGTCGACGCCCAGCCGTTCGGCGGCGGCGGGATGACGAATGGCAAGGCGCGCATCCTCACCCAGGATATGCGCGCCCAGCAGCGCGCGCGCGGCGTCATTGGCCTGTCGCACGCGCCCGTCGACGATCATCAGCACCGGTTCGGACAGTGCGGCGATCACTGCATCGCCATCGGCGACCACCGCATCGCCATCGGGCTTGACGCGCGGCGCGGCGCGGCGGGCCACGCTCGTGCCCGGCGGCTTGCGCGCGATCGTCGTGATCAGCATCGTGCCGACACCGACCAGCACGAGCGGCTCGAGACGGACCATGCCGAACGCGCCCGCCGCAACCACGACGATGGCGATGAACAGCGAAGCGAGGACGAGGCGGAGCATGTCCCGACTTAGGGCAAATCGCGCGCCACGTTAACCTTTCCTCATCGCCACCCGCGCAAATTGCGGTTATGCCGCTGGTAACGAACGGCGACAGCGGGGCGATGCTATGAATGCTGGCGATGATCAGCCCGGGGTTGACCGGCCTGAGAATGACGAGACCGGCGCAAAGGCAGGCGACAACCGCCGCGCGTTGCTGCGGCTGGGTGCATTGGGTGCCGCCGCCATCGTCACGATCCGCCCCGCGATCGCCCAGGCCGCGACCTCGGTACTGACCTGCACAATCCCCGTTCCCGATCCCGGTCGGGCGGGCAGCCATATCGCCGCCGACGGCAGCGTCGTCCCCGCCGGAACCGCCGGTGCCTATCCCGGTGCGCCACGCCCCCTGAAAGGCGAAGAGGTCAAGGCGGCGCTCAATGGGCGATCCTTCCCCGGCGCGTCGACCGAACAGAGCCAGGCGTGGACGAACTATATCCGCCGGTTGCAGCAGGGGCAGAGCGGCTTCACTTGCTACGCCTCGCTGCAGATGCCGGGGCGGCGCTGACGGCGACGCTCTTCGTGGCGCCGCCTGCGGGCACGCTCAGCGCGGTGACGCTCGATACCATGACCGCAATTTACGACCGGCGCTCGGGACAAACGCATCTCGTCGCCGAAATCGTTCCAGCTTTGCTCGACGCGCTGCGTGACGACGCGCTCGACGTGGCCGCGCTGGCCGCGCGGCTCGACGTCGCCGAGGCCGCGGCGATCGTCGCCGAACGGCTTGCAGAACTCGTGGCGAGCGGTCTCGTCGAGGCGCGATGAGGCACCGTTTCGACGTGCGCGTGGGGCCGGTGTCGTTCCGGATCGGATCGGACTGGCGCGCGCCGATCGCGACGCTCGAGCGCCTCTATGCCAATTACCCGGCAGGGACGGTCGCCGACTATAGCGTCCGCCTGGAAGCGCCGCGGCCGTGGCGGCGCTGGCTGCGCCCGCAAGTCGCGATCGCGGGCGACTTCACTTTGCCCGAAGCGTTGCCGCTGCCGCTCGCGCATGCGTTGCTCGCCGCCGAAATGGGGATGAACCTGCAGATCGCGCTGGGCGAGAGGCGTTTCCTGCTGATCCATGCCGCGAGCGTCGAGCGCGACGGACGCGCGCTGATCCTCACCGGCGAGAGCGGTTCGGGCAAATCGACGCTCGCGGCGATGCTCGGCGAACACGGCTGGCGCTTCATGGGCGACGAACTCGCGCTGATCGGCCTCGATAATGGGCAAATTTATCCATTTCCACGGCCAATCAGCCTCAAAAACGAGAGTATTTCGCTGTTCGATGCGGTCGCGGCAACGCGGCTCGGCCCGGTTTTGACGGGCACCCCGAAGGGAATCGTCCGGCATTTGGTGCCCCACCAGGACGCCATCGCCGCGATGGACGTGCCGGCGATGCCCGCCGCGATCGTGTTCCCGCGCTTCGGATTTGCCGAAGCGATCCGTTCGGTCGCCCCTAGCGAAACATTCGTGC
>JAYTAR010000075.1:0-5204 GCA_043737455.1 Sphingomonadales bacterium
TTGTAGAACGCCGCACCGCCGAGCGAGCGCTGGCTCGCCGACCGCGAGGCGTCGCCGCCCATGATCGCGTTGCCCGCGATGTGCGCGCACCACGGCAGCATCGCGTCGAACATCGCGCAATCGATATAGTCGCCGCGTCCGCTCGCCGCGCGCCCGATCAATGCCATCAGCACCGCCGACAGACCGGTGAGCCCCGCCGCCATGTCCGCGCTCGGGACGCCGGGCACGACGGGCGCGCCCCCGAGTTCGTCGAATGGCGGTCCGTCGTTAACCGACAGGAACCCGGTCAGCGCCTGCACCGCCATGTCGTGCGCGGGGTGGTGCGCGAGTGCGCCCGCCTGCCCAAATGCCGAGATCGAGCAATAGACGATGCGCGGGTTGCGCGCGGCGACCGCGGCATAGTCGAACCCCAGCCGAGCCATGACGCCGGGGCGGAACCCTTCGACGAAGACATCGGCTTCGTCGATCAGCGCCCACAGTGCGGAGCAGCCCGCGTCCGACTTCAGGTCGAGGCGAACATTGGTCTTGCCGCGGTTGAGATTACGGAACCACACCGACGTGTCGCCCTCGAACGGCGCCTGGTCGCGCGCGGGATCGCCAGCCAGCGGCTCGACCTTGGTCACTTGCGCGCCCTGGTCGGCCATCATCATCGTCAGCATCGGGCCGGGCAAGAACAGCGACAGGTCGACGACCTTGATGCCGGCGAGCTTGTGCACGTCAGATCGTGCCGTCGTTACGCAGCGTCGCGATCTCGGCAGTCGTGAACCCGGCTTCGTCGAGCACCGCCTCGGTATCGGCGCCCAGCTTGGGGCTGGCGCGGTTGGGCAGGCGCGCGCCGTCGATCTTGATCGGGTTGGCAAGCACGCGCAGCGGCCCTTGCGGATGGTCGACGGTGTCGATCATGTCGGCGGTGCGCGGGTTGTCGAGCGCCTGGGCAAGATCATGGACGGGCGCGACGGGGACGGTTCCGCCCAGCCGTTCGATCCAATATTCGGTCGATTGCTGAAGGAAAATGCCGTCGAGGATCGTGGTGAGCTGGTCACGATGCTCTAGTCGTTTCGTCATCGAAACGAACCGGGCGTCGACCTTCAGATGTGCGGCCCCTACGGCCTCACACAGCAGGCCCCAGAACTTGTCGAGTTGCGCCATCACGAACACCCAGCCGTCGGCGGTGCGAAACGTCTGGCTCGGCGTCACGCTCGGATGTGCCGAACGCGGCGCGCGGCCAACGACGTAATCCTCGTTCAGATACCAGAATGCGGGGTAGCTCGTTTGGTGAAGTGCAGCGTCGAGCAACGCGAGATCGTAGTCGCGACCCTTCCCAGTCTTCGCCACATCGATCAGCCCGCTGAGCGTCGCGGTCGCAAGCATCGACCCGGTGATGAAATCGACCATGCTGAGCCCGAACCGCGTCGGCGGCGCATCGGGCTCGCCGGTCACCGACATGAACCCGGCCTCGGCTTGCATCAGATAATCATACCCCGGCCACGACGCGCGCGGGCCGGTGCGGCCATAAGCGCTGGCGTGGACGCAGACGATCTTCGGGTTGACGCGCCCAAGCGTCGCATAATCGAGGCCAAGCTTGGCAGGCAGGTCGCCGCGCGCGTTGTTGGTGACAGCATCGGCGGTCGTCGCCAGCCGGCGCAATACCGCTTTGCCCGCGTCGGTGCGCAAATCGAGCGTCAGCGACCGCTTGTTGAGGTTGAACGTCTGGTAGAACAGGCTGTCGTCGTCACCGAGGAAATACGGCCCCGTTGCACGCGCGCTGTCGCCACCCTTGGGCGGCTCGATCTTGATGACGTCGGCACCGAGCTGCGCGAGGAACATCGTGCCATAAGGGCCCGCGCCATATTGTTCGGACGACAGGACGCGCGTGCCTGTGAGGGGGAGGGTCATTGTTCAAAGCTCAATAGGCGCGGCAAAGCCGCGCCTCGACGTCGAAGCAGTTCGACTGACCGCAGCCAGTCGCCCGCCCGGCCGGGCTTGCGCGAGTCCGCTCGCAAGCTTTGCTTGCTCACGGCCGCACTACGCCGGGTTCGCTTTCAACCATTGCTTCGCGACGATCATGCGCTGCATCTCGTTGGTGCCCTCACCGATGCACATCAGCATCGAGTCGCGATAAAAGCGCTCGATCTCGTACTCCTTCGAGTAGGAGTACCCACCAAAGATGCGCATTGCAGTCTGGCTGTTTTCGACCGCAGCTTCGGATGCGAAATATTTGGCCATGCCTGCCTGCATGTCGCACCGCTCGCCGCGATCATACGTTTCCGCCGCGTCGAAGGTGAGCAGCCGCGCGGCGCGCGCGCGCGTCACCATCTCGCCGAGGTAGAGCTGGATCGCCTGATGTTCGGCGATTGGCTTGCCCATCGTGTGGCGCTGCTGCGCGTAATCGGTCGCAAGGCGCAGCGCGCCTTCCGCCAGCCCGACGCCGCGCGCGGCCACATTGATGCGCCCGAGTTCAAGACCCCCGGTTGCCTGGAAGAACCCCTGGCCCTCGACGCCACCGATCAGATTGTCGGCCGGAATGCGGTAGTCCTCGAAAACCAGTTCGGCGCTGTCGATCGCGTGATAGCCGAGCTTTTCGAACTTCTTGCCGACCGAAAAGCCTGGCCCCTTGGGCGCGATCATCAGGCTCATGCCCTTGTAACGCGGGTCGGCCTTTGGATCGGTCTTCACGAGCAAGGCAAAGCATGATCCATTGATGCCATTGGAAATCCACGTCTTCGTACCGTTGATGACATAGTCGTCGCCGTCTCGCACGGCGACGGTGCGGATCGCCTGCAGGTCGGTGCCCGCATTCGGTTCGGTTAGTGCGAGCCCGCCACGGATTTCGCCGCTCGCGAACTTGGGCAGCCACTTCGCTTTTTGCAGCGGGGTGCCGAAGCGCTCGACCGCGCATGCCATGATCAGGTGCGAGTTGAAGATGCCGGTGATCGCCATCCAGTACGACGCGATGTGCGCGACGATTTTGGCATAGGTGACTGCGGGCAGGCCGAGCCCACCGTATTCCTGTCCGATCGTGGCACCGAACAGCCCCATTTCGCGCATCTGCTCGACCAGTTCGGCGGGCCAGATGTCGCCATGATCGTGGTGCATCACGACCGGGCGCACTTCCTTTTGCACCCATTTGTCGATGGCATCGAGTAACGCGGCTTCCTCGTCGGGGTCCATCGCGGGGCGGGCGGTGCCGCCAACGGTGTCGAGCTTGAATGCGGTAGCCATGGTCAGTCTCCTACTCTTCCCCGAGCGACGCGAGGGGCTGTATCGAGCGAAACGAGATCGCCCGCGCCAGCGAAAGTCTCGCTGACGCTCGACAAAGCCCCTCGCTTCGCTCGGGGAAGCAAATTATCGCGAACTTAATCATCGATCGGGCCGCACCCGCGCTTCCACACGAGCACGGTGCGCTTGTAATGGCTGACGACAATGCCGTCCTGGTTCTTGCCCGTCGTCTTGAACGTAACAATGCCTTGGTCGGGGCGGCTCTTGCTCGCGCGTGTTTCGAGCACTTCGCTCTCGGCATAGAGCGTGTCGCCGACGAACAACGGGTGCACCATGCGCACTTCGTCCCAGCCCAGATTGGCAATCGCCTTGCCGCTGGTGTCGGACACGCTCATGCCCGTCATCAGCGCGATCGTCAGCGGGCTGACGACGAGCGGCTTGCCGAATTCGGTCTTCTTCGAAAACTCATAGTCAAAGTGCGCGGGGTGCGTGTTCATCGTCAGCAACGTGAACCAGACGTTGTCGGCGTCGGTGATCGTGCGGCCGGGGCGGTGTTCATAGACATGGCCGACCTCGAACTCCTCGAAGTACCGCCCCTGCACTTCGCGAAAGCGGCCCGGCGATACCTCTTTAACGGCGTCACGCATCGTTCAACTCCTGCAGCCCCAATATCCGGCGGTAGCGCGCCATGACGGGCGCTTCGAGCATCTTGCCGTTCCACCGCACCGCGCTTTGCCCCGCTGCCGCATAGGCTGCTTCGGCCGCGTGCGCTTCGGCGATCTGTTCGGCTGTCGGGCGTAACACCTGATGCAAGACCGCGACGTGCTTGGGGTGAACCACCGCCTTGGCGGCAAAGCCCATAGCGGCGATCCGCGTCACTTCGGCGGCGAGGCCGTCCAAATTGTCGAGGTCGAGATAAGGCACGTCGATCGCGGGCACGCGCGCCGACGCGCAGGCCATCGCGATGTGCGCGCGTGCTGCGAACAGCGCGTCCCACGACATCGCGACGCCCAGTTCGCCAGCGAAATCCGCACCACCCAGCATCAGCCCGCCGATACCGGGTGCAGCGGCGATCGCATCGGCGACGCGCAGCCCCTTCACCGTTTCGATGAGCGGTATCATCGGCACGTCGGGCAGGATGGCGTGGACGATCTCGAGCTCGGCGACCGTTTCCACCATCGGCACCATGACGAACGGCGGCGCCGCATCAGCATTGGCAACCGCGAGCAGATCGGCAAGCCCGGTGCGCGTGCGCACGCCATTGATGCGAATGCCGAGGCGGGCAGGGCCCATCGCGGCCAGGGCGGCGGCGCGCGCGCTTTCCTTGTCTGCCGGCCCGACCGAATCCTCGAAGTCGATCGCGACCAGGTCCGCGCCCGAAGCAAGCGCCTTGTCAAAGCGCTCGGGACGGCTCCCCGGAACGAACAACAAGCTTTGATACGGTCTCACGCGCGCTCCTCGATCAGCGCGTCATTTGTCCGGACAACTTCCATTCGTCAAGTCGCGTTCATCGTGTGCCTGCCGCGCTGCTTCGGCAAGGCGTCGCGACGTTTCAGCCTGGAGGACGCCGCGAGGGATAGAGATATCCATCGTCGAATTCGGCGACACGGTATAAGGCCGCGCGGTCGTCGATCGTGACCATCCCGCTCGCGAAACGACAGATGCCCGCTTCGCGCAGGTCGCGCAGCACACGGCTCGCATGGACCGGCGTCATGCCGCAGGCCGAGGCGATGTCGGTCTGCTGCAGCGGCAGCGCGAACCGGTCGCCCTGCGCCAGGCCGACCATCGCCAGGCGCCGCTCGGTCTCGGCAAACAGATGCGCGACACGTCCCGCCGCATTCAGTCGTCCGAGGCGAAAGATCCATTCGCGGTGCATCGCGGCGTCGAGCAGGGTCGAGAACCACAGCAGCCGACCGAGGTTGGGATAGTCCTGCACCAGCCGGGCGATCGTCGCATGCGGAAACGTTGCGAGCCTACACGGAGTC
>JAYTAR010000076.1:0-5200 GCA_043737455.1 Sphingomonadales bacterium
TCATTCGGGCTCCGCCTCGACCACCAGGGGACCCTTGTCGCCCTGAGCGACGCGAACTTGCAAGCGTTGATCGGTCAGGGCGTCGAGAATTCCACCGCGCCGCAGCGTTTCCATATGAATGAAAATATCCTGATCCGTGTCAGGCCGCATGACGAAGCCATAGCCCTTCAGCCGGTTGAACCATTTGACGACGACCGGCTCGAACGGTCCCGCCTGGTCGAGCAGCAGCAGCGGATCGCCGCGGCCATTGCGATCGACGCGTGCGTCGGGATCGGGGCCGGTCGCGGTCGACAGGTCGATCGCGTCGATCACGCTCGCCTGCATGCCGCGCTGCGTCGCCAGCGCTTGCCCCGAAACCGTGGCGCCCTCTGGCAGCGCACGGCGGGCGTGAGGACGAAGGAGCGAGAAATGCACGAGGATGTCGCCGTGGTCGGTGACGACGAAGCCGAAGCCGCGCGTCGCGTCGAACCATTTCACCTGCCCTACGAAACCCTTGTTATCGTCGGACTCTTCACCGATCTCGGCTACTGTCTCGGCTGCTTCGCTAAACGTCATTTACGCCACCCTTGACACTGTCGTCCGATTATCACGGATACGCAACGAGGTGTAACGAATTCGCTTAACATTCGTTATTGTCGAGCTCGAGGTCGCTCATGTCGGGGGTCAGAAATGCGCGGGCGTGCGCGAAGCTGTGCCCTGCCCGGACCATCGCCGCGAATTGGCGGTGTTGCACGGTACGGCTTACGTTGGGCGGGCCGAAGCGACCGAGGTGGCGTCGCTGCGCGAAACGCTCGGCGGCAGCGAGTGCAGCATCGGCATCGGGAACCAGCTCGGCGATCGTCGCACGGTCGATCCCGGCGGCGCTCAGCGATTGCGCCACGCGCCGCGCGCCGTAGCCGCGCCTTGCCAGCGCCGCGCTGCGCGTCTCGGCGAACGCGCGGTCGTCGATGAACCCTGAGTCGATGCAGCGTGTGACGACGGTATCGACCACGGGGCCCTCCCCCGTCCACCCGCGCTCGCCGATCTTGCGCTTCAAATAGGTGCGCAGTTTCGCCGCAGTCGTCGCGTAACGCGCGACATAGCGCACCGCGAGCGCATCGAGCGATTGCGAGTCGAGTGGGCGGGGCGCGCGGCGCGCTGGAGGGGCTGTGGCATCGGTCATGCGCCGTTTTTGTGCCACAGTCGAACCGGATTGAGAACGGTGCGTTACCCCACCCCCTCGCACGGAGCACTGGGTTGCACGATCCCGTTATCAACGATGGTGAAGAAGTCTTGACGCTGGTGCGCACGCCCACGCCAAGCGACGATGGTCGTGCGCGACGGTTTTCCGACTTTGCGACGTTGACCGACGCGCTGGATTACGCCGCCGACGGCGCACTCGGCCTCAATTTCCACGATCCGCGTGGCAAGCTTGCGCGCGCCTATCCCTATGCGGAACTGCGCGATGATGCGCGCAAGGCCGCTGCCCGGCTCGCGGACTATGGCATCGTGCCGGGCGACCGGGTCGCGCTCGTTGCCGAAACGTGCCCCGAATTCGCGGCCTTGTTCTTTGGCTGCGTGCTGCTCGGCGCATGGCCGGTGCCACTCCCGCTGCCGACGTCGTTCGGCGGGCGCGAAGCCTATGTCGAGCAATTGGCGATACAGATGCGAAGCGCCGGGCCGGCGGTCTTGATCCATCCGCCCGAGCTGAGCGCGATGTGCGGCGATGCTGCGCGTCAGGCGGGGCTGGCGGCACTCGACTGGACCGATCTCGCCACGCGCCCCGCTGCGAAGTTCGAGCCCTTCGCGGCCAAGTCCGATGATATCGCTTATCTGCAATATTCGAGCGGATCGACACGCTTCCCGCACGGCGTCGTCATCACGCACGGTCAGCTGCTCAACAATCTCGCCGCGCATTCGCATGGGATGGAGGTACGCCCTGGCGACCGGTGCGTGTCGTGGCTGCCGTGGTATCACGACATGGGACTGGTCGGCTGCCTGCTGTCGCCGGTCGCGAACCAGGTATCGGCGGACTATTTGAAGACCGAGGATTTCGCGCGCAGGCCGCTGGCGTGGCTCGATCTCATAAGCTGCAACCCGGGAACCACGCTCAGCTACTCACCGACCTTTGGGTATGACATCTGTGCCCGGCGCATCTCGTCGCAATCGCAGATCGTCGATCGGCTCGACTTGTCGCGCTGGCGCGTCGCTGGAAATGGCGCGGACATGATCCGGCCCGATGTGATGCAGGCGTTCGTCGACGCGTTCGAGCCGACGGGCTTTCGCGCAAGCGCGTTCCTGCCGAGCTACGGGCTCGCCGAAGCTACGCTCGCGGTATCGATCATGCCACCGGGCGAGGGAATCGTCGTCGAACTGGTCGAGGAAACCGACTTATCGGGAATGCCCGACGATTTGACGCGCCCACAGCGGTTCCGCGCGATCGTCAACTGCGGCAAGCCGGTGCGCGATATGCGCGTCGAGATCCGCAACGACGACGGGGGTGTCCTTCCCGACGGCGAAATCGGCAAGCTCTGGGCCTCGGGCCCCTCGATCATGACCGGCTATTACCGCGACGACGTGTCGACCGCGGCATGCCTGCGCGGTGGCTGGCTCGATACTGGCGACATGGGCTATCTCAGCGGCGGGTACGTATACATCGTCGGACGCGCGAAGGACATGATCATCGTCAATGGCAAGAACCATTGGCCCCAAGACATCGAATGGGCGGTGGAGCAGTTGCCGGGCTTCAAGCCGGGCGATATTGCCGCGTTCGCGATCACGACCGCAGGTGGCGAGGAAACGCCCGCCGTCCTCGTCCAGTGCCGCACGACCGACGATGCCGAACGCACCCGCCTGCGCGACGCCATCCGCGACAAGGTACGCGCGATCACGGGCATGAACTGCGTGATCGAATTGGTTCCACCACGTACGCTGCCACGGACCAGCTCGGGCAAGCTCAGCCGTGCCAAGGCGCGCAACTTGTATCTTTCGGGCGAAATTCAGCCGTACGCGCTGGCGGCTTGACGCTTTCACCGATCGGCTGAGCGCGTTAACGCGCGCCGCATGACCCGTTCTCCCCTCGCCACCCCCTTCCCCGCCCTCGCTGATATCTCCGGCGTGACGCCGCGCGTCGCACGCGCCGGTTACAAGGACTGGGGGCGCTGCGACCTGACGTTCGTCACGCTTGACGAGGGCACCAGCGTTGCAGGGCTGCTGACGAAAAGTGCCTGTCCCTCACCCGAAGTCGATTGGTGCCGCGCCGCGCTGACACTCGGCCACGCGCGCGCTTTGGTCGTCAACGCCGGCAACGCCAACGCCTTTACCGGATCGCGCGGACGCACGGCGGTCGAAGCGATCGCCGCGCGTGTCGCCCAATATCTGGGCTGCCAGCCGTCGGACGTGTTTATTGCCTCGACCGGCGTCATCGGCGTGCCGCTCCCGATCGACAAGGCCGAAGCCGGGCTCGATGCCGCCTTCTGCGCTGGCCACTGCAGCTGGGAAGACGCGACGAACACGATCGGCACGACCGATACTTTTCCAAAGGCGGCGCAGACGACGGCGGTGATTGGCGACCGCACGGTCAGCCTGGTGGGGATCGTCAAGGGCAGTGGCATGATCGCGCCCGACATGGCGACGATGCTCGGTTTCATCTTTACCGACGCTGCGGTCGAACCTGCGTTCCTGCAGATTTTGCTCACCGCCGCGAACCCGACCACGTTTGGCGCGATCACCGTCGACAGCGATACGTCGACCAGCGACACGGTGCTTGCGTTCGCAACCGGTGCTGCCGGCAACGCGCCGCTCGCCAGCGTCGACGACGCCGGAGCCGACGCCTTTGCTGCGGCGCTGACCGACCTGTGTCGCCAACTTGCGCACTTAGTCGTGCGTGACGGCGAGGGCGCAACCAAGTTCATCGAAATACGCGTCACCGGTGCGACCAGCGACGCGAGCGCGCACCGCATCGCGCTCAGTATTGCCAACTCGCCGCTGGTGAAGACCGCGATCGCCGGCGAGGATGCCAATTGGGGTCGCGTCGTCATGGCGGTCGGCAAGGCGGGCGAACCTGCCGACCGCGACCGGCTCTCGATCGCGTTCGGCACCACGACGGTCGCGCGCGATGGCCTGGTCGTCGACGGCTATGACGAAGCGCCCGTCGCCGCGCATCTCAAAGGCCAGGAGATCGTGGTCGCCGCCGACATCGGCCTCGGCGAAGGCCGCGCGACGGTGTGGACTTGCGACCTGACGCACGGCTACATTGCGATCAACGCGGATTATCGTAGTTGAGCGATAGGCTCGTCATTCGGTAACCGCGGCAATGTTGTGGGGAGCTGACTGTTTGGTTTGAATTTCGGGCATAGGTAGGCGGACATTGTCGCGTGTGTCATTGCCGGACTGGGACGCTGACATTGGGGTTACGCCACCCCTCTTATGGGAACGATAAGCGCGCAATACGGTTAAGAGCATCGAGCATGCACTGCGCGGCGCGCTGGAGCTACCATATGAAACTTTACGGAACACCCCCAACCCGCGCGATTCGCGTGCAATGGCTGCTCAATGAGCTGGGAGTCGAGTGTGAGGTCATCGGCGTGAACCCGATGGATCCAGGCCCTGAACTCCTGAAATTGAACCCGGCCGGAAAACTTCCAGTATTGGTTGATGGTGACGTGGTACTGACCGAGTCGGTTGCCATCCCATTGTATCTTGCAGAAAAATACCCTGAAAAGGGTTTTATCCCTGCGGAATTAGCTGACCGGGGTCAGATGTATCGGTGGATATTGTTCCTTGTTACGGAGATCGAACAGCCGTTGTGGCGTATAACGCTTAACACGACGATTTATCCGGAGGAGCATCGAGTTTCGGCTGACATTGCGAACGCTACCCTCGACTGCAAGAAGATGGTTGCGGTGTTCGAGAACCACATGACAAATCGAAATTTCGTTGTCGGCGACAGGCTGTCGGTGGCCGACTTTATCGCTGCCTTCACACTGGACTGGGCCAATGAGTCAAACATGTTGGCGGACGCCCCCCATTTAAGTGCCTACACGGAAAAGATGTATGCGCGCGCCACGGCACCTATGACCATCAAGGAAGGGATTGCAGCAATCCCGGCGTGACAGTTGTGGCAACATTTTGTTGTGGACCGTTGACCTCTTTCTTGCCGGGTGCAGACTGACGACTCTCAAGCGTGTATCGTAGTGGGTACCGTCGTTGCGCATGCTAC
>JAYTAR010000077.1:0-2035 GCA_043737455.1 Sphingomonadales bacterium
TGAAAGCCGCATATGATATTGGTCTTGATGCCACGCGCATTGCGTGCGCCCGGCGGCGTGTCGATCAGGCAACGGCCGCGATGCGGACATACATTGTGAAAAGCGCGCAGCGTGTCGGGGGCGGTTCGCACGATGATCACCGAATCGCTGCTGATATCGTAGGTGATGTAGTGGCCAACCTCGCGAATATCTTCGATCCGGCCCACCTGCAGCCAGGTCTTGCGCTAAAGCTTTTCCTGCTCGGCGCGGGAATTGTCCGCCGACGCATAGGCTTCGACGCCGATCGTCACGGGCTTTTCGATGTCTACCCAAGCCGCTGAAACCTTGTTGCATTCGTTCATCGGATCCTCACTTCGCATGGTTAGCGCCCCTCCCATCCGGGGCGGCGTTTTTCTGCAAACGCGCGTGGGCCTTCC
This sequence comes from Sphingomonadales bacterium, assembly GCA_043737455.1. Taxonomy (GTDB): domain Bacteria; phylum Pseudomonadota; class Alphaproteobacteria; order Sphingomonadales; family Sphingomonadaceae; genus Sphingomonas_O. Next base: position 417 of record JAYTAR010000077.1, read on the forward strand.
TGCGCGTCTTGGCTTCGATAGGTAAATTCAGACGCATGGCGCGCCGCCTGCAACGCAGCTGCCCGCCCCATTTCGGCTGCGAGCATAACCGTGTCACGGCCGGCCTTCACCGATAAAGGCGCACCGTCGAGAATCTCGCCCGCGAGTTCGAGTGCCGTCGCCATCAGTGCGTCGGGTTCGGCGAGCCGGTTCACAAGGCCGATCTCGTAAGCACGCTGCGCGCTGATCGGTTTGCCGGTGAGGATGATCTCCATCATGATCCGCTGCGGGATCATATGGATAAGCGGTGCGGCCCAGGGCGAACTGCGGCCCACTTTGACTTCAGTGATGGCGAACCTGGCGGCAGTGCTGGCGACGCAGAGGTCGCATGCCTGCGCGATCATCCAGCCGCCGGCAAACGCGACACCGTTCACCGCCGCGATCGTCGGCTTCGAAAGCTCGATGTTGTCGCCGGGCACCGGAAACATGTCGCGCGGCGGCACCTGTAGCTCGTGCTCGACCATTTCCTTCAGGTCGCCGCCCGCACAAAAGGCCTTGTCGCCGGCACCAGTCAGAATCGCGACGCGCAACGCAGGATCGCGCTCGAACCGGTCCCACGCGGCGAATAGCCCGTCACGGACGTCCTTGCCCAGTGCATTGCGCTGATCGGGACGGTTGAGCGTGATGACCGCGATCCCGTCGTCGCGCGCATCGAACAGAACGGCGTCACCCATCTAAAATCCCCTCTGTCGGATGATATGCGCTGCTCGGTCGAGTTCGTCACGGAAATCGGGATGGGCGATGGCCACCAGGCGTCGCGTGCGCTCGACCAGCGATCGCCCTTTTAATTCCGCTGCACCGAATTCGGTGACGACGACATCGACCTCGGTCCGCGCGGTCGTGACAGGACCTGCCAGCAGCGCCGCGATCTTGCTGATCGTTCCGCCCTTGGCTGTTGCGGAAAGCGCAATGATCGAGCAGCCGCCCGGCGAGCGAGCGCCCGCCCGCACGAAATCGACTTGCCCACCGGTGCCGCCCATATAAGCTGAGCCAGACTGTTCGGCGTTGACCTGCCCAGTCAGATCGACCTCGAGCGCCGAATTGATCGTGACCAGCCGCGAAAGCTGCGCGAGCACCGCGGCGTCGTGGGTGTAGCTTGTTGCACACATCCGGATCGCCGGGTTGCGATCGGCAAAATCATATAACCGCTTCGTGCCGATCAACGCGCCGTTGATCGAGACCCCCCGATCGACTTCCTTGCGAGCGTTGGTGACGACGCCCGCCTCGAAGAGCTCGACCAGCCCATCGCCAAGCATGCCCGAATGGACGCCAAGATCCTTGCGGTCGTGCAGCAGGCGCAGGATCGCATCTGGGACAGCGCCGACGCCAGTCTGGATCACGGCACCGTCACCGATGTAGGCCGCGCAGTGCCGTGCGATTGCCGCGTCGGTCGCCCCGATGGTCGCCGGGGTCACTTCGACCGGCGCGCGCTTGACATGGACTGCCACATCGATTGCCGATGCTGGGATCGATTCCCCTGGCGTATAAGGTACCGCGTCATTGACCTCGGCGATCACGATCCGCGCCTTGTCAACGGCGGCGCGGACATAGTCGCCGATCAAGCCGCAGCTGTGGTTGCC
>JAYTAR010000078.1:0-5157 GCA_043737455.1 Sphingomonadales bacterium
AGATAATAGGTCGCGCTGAGGCCGTAGGTGATCGCGCCGGTCTGGCCGGCATAGCCAGCGACAAGATCGACCTCGACGCTATCGCCACCATTGTTGGCGATGTTGCTTGCCCAGACGCTGCCATAAAGCCCCGACTTGTGCGTCACGGTGATGCTCGGCTGGATCGCCGCCTTGCGGTTCGACAGCGAGATGCCGCGGAACCGGTAATCGCTGACGGCCGCGATCGAGACGTTGACTGACAGCGGCTTGGTGCTCGTGCTTGTATTCGTAGCCACGCTTGGCGGTTGCTCCGTGGATACCTGCGCATGTGCGGAAGTGGCGACGGAAGCGGTGATCGTCAGCGCGGACGCCAGAGCAATCAAGTTCATTCTCTTACCTTCGATCATGGCATTACTGCCGTTCCGGCTGTTCCCGCCGCGACGGCGGCGGCTGTTTGAAGATTGCCGATCGTCGCTGACATGCCCGTCTCGCTTACAAACCGGCAGACGGCTTCGACCTTCGGCTTCATCGAGCCTTCGGAAAACGTTATCCCACGCAGCTCGGCGACGCTGGCCGACTTGATCAGCGTCTGCGTGGGTAGCAACCAGTCGGTATAGATGCCGTCGACATCGGTCAGAACGATCAGCTGGTCGGCCTTGAGCTTCACCGCGAGCAGCGCGGAAGCCAGATCCTTGTCGATCACGGCTTCAATGCCCTTTAGGCGTTGTTGAGCCTCGTCATCGACGACCGGTATCCCGCCGCCGCCACAGCAGATTGTCAGTAAGCCGTCGGCGACGAGGCGTTCGATTGCAGCTAGTTCGACGATATCCAGCGGTTGAGGTGACGCCACGACCCGGCGAAAGTTCACGCCATCGGCGGCGAATTGCCAAGCGGGGTGCGGCTCCAACGCTTCGATCTCGGCCTTCGTGTATGTCGGCCCGATCGGCTTCGTCGGGTTCTGGAACGCAGCATCCCCCGCATCCACCCGCGTTTGCGTCAGCAGCGCTGCGACCTCGCGTCCTGGCATCGCGTTGCGCATCGCCTGTGCGATGACGTAGCCGATCATGCCCTGCGATTCCGCACCGAGCACATCGAACGGGTAAGGCGCGACACTCTTGTAGGACGCGGCTTCAAGCGCAAGCAGCCCTACCTGCGGGCCGTTGCCGTGAACGATCGCAACCTCGTGCCCCGCGCATATCTGCGCAAGTCCGACCGCCGATGTCGCCATGTTGCGCGCCTGATTCTCGGCGCTGAAGGGTTCCCCGCGCTTCAGAAGGGCGTTGCCGCCGATTGCGATAACGAGGCGCATCGTCAGCGAACAGACCGGGACGACGCGCTCGGTTGCTGCTGCGTGATACAGTGGACATTGCCGCCGCCGAGCAGAATTTCGCGGCCTGGCACCGCGATAACCTTACGCGACGGGAATAGTGCCGCCAGCGCGTCCTGCGCCACGGTATCCATCGGATCGTCGAACGCTGGCACCACCGCGACCTCATTGCCGATATAGAAGTTAACGTATGAGGCGGCGAGCCGATCACCGGCTTCGCGCGGCAGCGTGCCTTCGACATGATCGACACCAGCGGCTTCATTCGCCGAGATCAGGATCGGTGCTGGCTGATGCAGTTTGTGAACTTTCAACGTTCGACCGCGTGCATCGGTCGCCGATGCCAGCCGCGCCAGTGCATCCGCCGAAATGGCGTATTGCGGATCGGTTCGATCCTCGGTCCAGGTTAGGACGGCCTCGCCCGGTGCAACAAAGCGGCAGAAATTGTCGGTGTGGCCCTTGGTCTCGTCACGGTACACACCGTCACCGAGCCAGATGACTTTCTCGCAGCCGAGATAGTCGCGCAGGTTTGCCTCAATCTGTTCGCGCGTCAGCCCGGGGTTGCGATCGTGATTGAGCAGGCATTGTTCGGTGACAATGACGGTGCCGTCACCATCAACATCGATCGAGCCGCCTTCGAGGATAAAGTCAGGCGCGTAACGCGGAGCGTTCGTCAGCTCGATGACCTTCTCGCCGACAAGGTCGTCCTGATCCCACGGGAAATACAGGCCATCGTCGAGGCCGCCCCAGGCGTTGAATCGCCAATCGACGCCGCGCATCTCACCGGTCGTATTCGTGACGAACGTCGGCCCACAGTCGCGGATCCAGCTGTCGTTGCTGGTCATCTCGATCAGACGAATGCCGGGTGCCAGTATCTGACGCGCGACAAGATACTGGCCTGGTGAAGCACAAACGCTGACCGGTTCGCCTTGTGCGATGGCAGCCGCGACGGCGGCGAAGGCATGCTGCGCGGGCTTCGCGCCGCCGCGCCAGTTGTCCGAGCGTTCGGGCCACAGCATCCAGCACCCGGTGTGCGGTTCCCACTCGGCAGGCATGCGAAAGCCATCGGCGCGCGGAGTCGTGGTAAGAAGCTGCGACAAGACTCAGACCTTTGCGAGATTGGCGTGTTTGATCGACGCGCGGACAAGGGCTTCGCCGATCGCGATCGTCGCCAGCACACCGCCGAGGATCGATGCAGCATAGACCCGCGTGAACGCGCCGGGCTTGTAGATCAGAAAGATGATCCCCTGCGCGATGAACGCCATGCAGATTACGCTAAGGCCAACCGCGACCGGATAGCCGCCCGGCACCTTGTAGGGGCGCGCAAGGTCGGGCTCGGTGCGGCGGAGCTTGAGGAACGACCCGAACAGCAGAAAATACGGGAGCAGGAAGACGACCGACGAAAACGCGAATGTCGACCAGAACAGGTCCTCGGCCGACTTCGCCAGATAGCCGTAGACGATGAGAACCACGGTACCGATGACGCCGCCCACGACCGCTGAGCTTGTCGGCGTCTTGAAGCGTGGATGCATCTTAGCAAAGATCACGGGCAGATCGCCGTTCTTGGCTGCCTCCGCCGCCGAACGGTTCGCGCCGATCGTCCAGGTGACCATGTTCGCAACCAGCGTATAGAGCACCATGCTCGCTAGGATGGTAACGATGGCATCGCCCACGGTTGCGCTGCCGAACAGCCGCCTGAAGGTGTCGATCAGACCGTCAATCAGCCCAATGTCCTTTGCGGGGAGCGCGAGCAGGATGCCGACCGTGGCGAAGATGTAGAAGAACGAGATCAGAAAGCCGGAGATCAGGATCGACCGCGGCACGTCGCGGGCCGGATCTTTCATCTCTTCGGCTGCGCCCGACATCAGCTCGAAGCCGAGGAAATTGTAGAGCACGACCGGCAGGAATGCGAGACTCGTGCCCCAGCTCGGCGTCATCGTACGAACGGTGAATTCATTGGCGACGCCGTGGCCCATTGCGAAGACGATGCCCCCGATGCCGATCGCGAGCATGATGACGACTTTGAACAGCGCACCGATATTTGGCACCCATTTGCTGACCTCGAGCGTGACAATGTTGATCGCAACCGTCAGCCAGATCAGGCTGAACGTGATCGCCATCTTGGTCAGCAGACTCATCTCGGGGAAGACAAGCTGCGCGAGGATGCCTGCGAACAAGATGTAGACCGACGGCATCCAGAACGCGACGTTGACCCACCACAACCACGCCGTCCGCCCCGCCCACAGCGGCCCGAACGCCCGGCGAACCCACGAATAAATGCCGCCTTCCTGTGGCAGCGAACTACCTAGTTCGGAGGTGATCAATCCGTAAGGGATGAAGAACAAGACGAGCGTGAACACCCACCAGAATATCGACTGCACCCCGATCGACGCGGAAGCGGACAGCTGATCGATCACGAGGATCGCGCAAACGGTGAACAGCGTCAGGTCGAACCCGCGCATGACTTTGACGAACCGGGGTTTAGGCGCGGCCGAGGTCGGCTGCGGTGCGACGATGTCGGTCATTCGTCGCCGTCTCCGCGCGCGAGGAAGTCAGCAACCTTGGCGGCGTGCCAAGCGCGCAGGTTGCGCGACGGTTGCTTGAGGTGCGGCATGACAAAATGCACCAGCAGCGCTTTTTCGGTGTGCAGACGATTTTCGGCCTGCTCGAACGCAATGCTGCGCGGTCCGTCGAGCACAGCATCGGTGACCTCGACGCCGCGCGATGCGGGCAAGCAGTGCATGAAGCGCACGCCGTCGGGCGCGGCATCCAGCAGCGCGTCGTTGACCTGGTAGCGCGGCATGAATGCAGCGGTGCGATCGGGGATCTCGGCTTCCTGACCTATCCACCACCACAGATCGGTATAAATGAAGTCGGCGTCGGCAACAGCGGTAATAACGTCTTCGGTGATCGTCAGCGAGCCGCCGTAAGCCTTGATATTGGCCTGCGCGATCGCCTGCCACGCCGGGGGTGCCTGATACCGCTTGGGGGCCGCGTGCGTGAAATGCATGCCCATTTGCGTGCAGATCATCATCAGCGACGAACAGACGTTGGTCGCGTCGCCAACAAACGTGACATGCAGGTCGGACATCGCTTTGTCTGCACTGCGCTGCTCGATCATCGTGAAAACGTCGCAGACCGCCTGCGTCGGATGATTATAGTCGGTCAGGCCATTGAGGACCGGGACAGCGGAGTATTTCGCCAGGTCGAGCACGGTCTGGTGCTTCAGCGTCCGCGCTTCGATCACATCGACCATACTCGAGATGACCTGAGCGGTATCCGCGACGCTTTCACGCAAGCCCAAGTGAATCTCGCCGGGGCGCAAATAAAGCGCGTGGCCACCGAGCTTGGTCATTGCGACCTCGAACGAGATACGCGTCCGGGTCGATGGCTCCTCGAAAATCATTCCGAGCGAGGCACCAGCTAGCAGCTTGGGACAGGCACCCACCCTGTCGGCATCCTTAAGCAGTCGAATAAGTTGGAAAATCCGGACCAGCTCGGACTGTTCGAAATCCTGCGTGTCGAGAAAGTGGCGCAACGGCGGGAAGTAGAGCGACGGTGCCGGAAAGTTGGTCACCGTAGAACCCGCGTCGTGTTGAGAAAGCGATTGTGTGATCATCGACGCATCCGTGCTGTAGCCAAAATAACAAGCGTTCATCCGTGTCGACGGCTGTCGCGTTATATGTTGATGACTATGCCAGTGTACCGTCAGCGGTGGCAGGCTCGGAATCTACTCAGTTCGGTGCCGGTTACGCACCGCGTCGGTCGCGTAAGCTACCGTATAGGCGCATTGTACGTAGATTCCGAGCCTCGGCGGAGTGAGCCGTAGCTGTCAAACGAACGCATCAAAGGAA
>JAYTAR010000079.1:0-2017 GCA_043737455.1 Sphingomonadales bacterium
ACAGCAAGACCGCAGCGCGCAAGCTCGGGGTCGCCAATATCCTCAGCGGCAGCGTCCGTCGCTCGCCGTCGACGATCCGCATCAGCGCGCAACTGGTCAACGGCGAAACCGGGATCGAGCGCTGGTCGGAGACCTACGACCGTGCCCCGGGCGACGCGCTTAAGATCCAGAGCAGCATCGCCGAGAATGTCGCCAACGCGCTCAGCATCCAACTCGGCCGGATCGAAAAAGCCGCGCTGACGCTCGGCGGTACCGCCAATGCGGCGGCAAACGACCTTTTTCTGAAAGCAGTGGCGGCTCACCAGGCCGCCGGCAGCGAAGCAGACTATCGCGCAGTCCTGGCAATGGTTGAATCAGCCATTCAACTTGATCGCAATTTCGCTGCCGCACACGCACGGCGCGCATTGGTTCTTACGGCTAGTGTCGGCCAGTATTCGCCCAGCGCCGAAGCCATGCGCCTTGGTTTCGATCAAGCCATAACCGCTGCGAACCGAGCGATCGAACTCGCGCCTACTTTTGCGCTGGGCTATGCGGCACTTGGAACTGCGCTGATGTACCAGATGGCGATTGCCAAAGGGCTCGAAGCGCAACAAAAAGCATATCAACTTGCGCCCGGCGACGGCTTCGCCACCCTTGTGCTCGCCGAGTCGCTGGGCAGATTGGGCCAGTCGGCTGAAGCGAATCGACTTGCCGACCGCGCCGTTGCGCTCGACCCGCTCAATGCATCCGCCTTCGCCATCAAAAGCGCGTGCCTGTTTTTTGCCCGTCGCTTCGCTCCGGCGATTGCCGCTGCTCAAAAAACTCTGGCGCTGGCACCGGCGCGCGGCACAACGAACACGTTCATCGTGTCCAGCCTGATGCTATTGGGCAAGCCGCAAGAGGCCCTGACCGAACTTGATAAACTCAAAGCCGGCAATTGGATTAAAATTGTTCTTACCGCCGTCGCCAGGGCACGGATGGGCGACCGCGCCGCCGCCGACCGCGCGCTTGCCGCTTTGATCGCAATCGACGACGGTAGTTTCGGCTACCAATTCGGCCAAGTTCGCGCCCAGCGCGGCGAGATCGATCTGGCGTTCGCCGCGCTCGACCAAGCGTGGAATGCGCGCGACCCCGGGCTTTCGTCTTTGCTGGCCGACCCGTTCCTCGATCCGCTGCGCAGCGACCCGCGCTATCACGCGCTCGTCGCCAAGATCGACTTTCCAAAGGCGAGTTGAAGTCTAGGTTTCAGTTGAGACTTTGGCCCGCGCTTTGACCGCCGTGGCATGCCCATAGATGAGGTAAAGGACGAGCCCGAGCAGGTTCCAGCCGAGGAAATACGTCTGGGTCTTCACCGGCAGGCTGTAGAACAGATAGCAGCAGCCCAGGATGCCGACCGTCCCGACCACCCACGGCAAGGGCGTGGTGAAGGGCCGCGCCCGGTCCGGCTCGCGCCGCCGCATCGTCAGCATCGCCGCGCACACCGCCACGAAGGCGGTTAGCGTCCCGGCATTGGCCAGCGCGGCGATCTCGTTGAGCGGAAACAGCGCCGCGATCACCGCGACGACGATCGCGGTGAAGATGGTGATGCGCACCGGCGTCCCGCGCTTCGACACGCGGGCGAGCGACTGCGGCAGGAGGCCGTCGCGGGCCATGGTGAAGAAAATCCGGCTCTGGCCGAAGAAAAAGGCGAGGATCACCGTCGGCAGCGCAATCACCGCCGACAGGCCGAGAATCCGCGCCGCCCACCCCTGCCCAATCTCGCGCAGGATCAGCGCCAGTGGCTCGGGCGAGTCGGCGAACCGCGCATAGGCCAGCGCGCCGATCGCCGCCGCCGCGACCGCCATGTAGATGGCGACGCAGGCCACCATCGACCCGACGATGCCGATGGCAAGGTCGCGGTCGGGGTTCTTGGCTTCCTCGGCGGCGGTCGCGATCGCGTCGAAGCCGTAGAAGGCGAAGAAGATGATCGCCGCAGCGGCCATCACCCCGACCTCGACCGGCTTGCCGTCGAGCCCGGCCCCCATGTGGCTGGCAAAAC
>JAYTAR010000080.1:0-5152 GCA_043737455.1 Sphingomonadales bacterium
ATCGATGCGTGATCTTGACTGGAACGAACTGAAGTATGTCAGCGGTGCTGGTTCGTCGCCGACACCGCCATCGTGCGAGTGCCCGTCGAAGGCCAAGAAGGGCAATAACGGCTTCGGCAATGGAGCCGATGCCAACCTTGCTGCCCCGGGAAATTCGGGACGCTCGCCGGGCGACAAGGATTTCAGCCTGGTTCGCTGATTGCAACGTGCGCGTATGACTTTGCGACGGTCGGTATGGCCGACCGTCGCATTCTCCATTCTAAGCGCGGGACCCAATCATAGCCAGAAGGCGATGGCTGCAGCGAGCGCGACGGCGCAGCGCTAGGTAGTGAACTCATAAACAGGATTCCTAAAGCGATTATGATCTGATCCAGCATGGCGGCATGAGTCGTTATGATCGACTTCGAGTGGCGCGTGATTGCGCGGTTGCTGCCGAACAAGCCTAGGGGCGTGCCGCGTGTCGATGACCGGCGGGTGCTCAACGGAATCTTCTGGCTGCTGCGTTCGGGTGCGCCGTGGCGCGATCTGCCGGAGCGCTACGGGCCAAGGATGACGTGCTACAACCGCTTCGTGCGCTAGCGACGGACGGGTGTTTGGGACCGACTGATGGGCGCTATCACCGAGGCTTTCGACGGCGATAACCAGATGATCGACAGCACTTCCATCCGGGCGCACCAGCAGGCTGCGACCCTAAAAAAGGGGTTGAGATCATTGTCTCGGTCGCTCCCGAAGTGGTCCCACGACCAAGATCCACGCGATCTTCGATCGGCAAGGCTTGCTGCTCCGGATCGGCCTGACGGCGGGCCAGGCGCACGACGCCCCTGCGGCGCTGGCGCTACTCGACCGGCTCGCACCGCGCACCATCGTGCTCGGTTACAAAGCTTACGACGGCAACGCCATCCGTGACCTGATCGAAGCGCAGGGCGCCGTGCCCAACATCCCGGCCAAGTCCAACCGCAAGTGGAAGCCCTGCTTTTCGAAGACCCTCTACCGGGAGCGCAACCAGGTCGAGCGCTTTTTCAGAAAGCTCAAACACTTCCGCTGCATCGCCACCCGCTATGACAAGCTCGCCGACAACTTTCTTGTAATGGTCAAACTCGCCTCAATGCGCCTTTAGTTGCACGCTTATGAGTCTACGGCCTAGTTCGGTCGAGGATTGAGCCTGCCGATCGGCGGATTCGTTCTCAGCCGCTGGAAATTGGCATATTCCGATGCCGCGCTTGCGCCCTTGGAGCTGCCGGGTGGCAGGCGGCCTTCGTAGCGGTCGGCGTTCCTGGACTGCTTATTGCACTGTGGGTTCTGACCTTGCGGGAACCGCGACGTGCTGCGCAGCCTGGTCGTGTAACTGGCTCTGTCAGTTCGAATGTCCCCCATCGAAGCGGGCTGCTAGCGCAATAGGATGCCCCGCGCCGCAACCGTAGCTGCGGCGTCACGCGATCGACCCCGCCGCGTATCGCCTGCGGCCTTGACTATGCCCGCACAGCGGTGAAACGAACCACTCAAGCAAGCGGAGCGACGCGGCAGGTCGAGGGTGGTGATGCGTGCGACATCACAAACAGGGGGCGACATGACGACGACGACAGGGATGCCGACGACAGGGTTGCGTACGACGGGATTGCCGAGGTTACGGGGGCGGCTCGTTATCGGGTGTGCGGTGCTCGCACTGGTCACCGCCAACCATGCTGCTCAGGCACAATCGAATGCGCCCGCGCCGGCAAGCGATGCAGCCGACATCATTGTGACCGGCACACAGATCGCGGGCAGCCGCGCGACCGCCGCGTTGCCGGTGACCGTCATCGATGCAACGCAGATCGCCGCGACCGCCGCGGTGTCGGGCGACGAGCTGTTTCGCTCGATACCGCAGATGGGCGACGTCAGCTTCAACAGCGGCTATCTGCCCAACAGTTCGAACGCGGCCCGCGGCGATGTAGGCTCGGTCAATTTGCGCAATCTGGGCGTCGGCAACACGCTGGTTTTGCTCAATGGACGCCGCGTCGTCGTCCATCCCACGAGCCGTGCCGATGACAATCTGGTGCCGGTGCTGACCTTCAACACCAATGCCATCCCGGTGTTCGGGCTCGAACGGCTAGAGGTGCTACGCGATGGGGCGGCCGCGATCTACGGGTCCGATGCCGTCGCGGGTGTCGTCAACACCATCCTGCGGACCGACTATAACGGGTTGCAGATGGAAGCGCAGATCGGTTTTGCCGAAAAGACATCGTTTCGCGAGATCAACGCGAACCTGCTCGCGGGCCATAATTTCGGCGACCGCGGAAATGTGACCTTATTCGCCAGCTACGACACGCGCACCGCGCTGACGGCGTCGCAGGCCGATTTCACCGAATCGGCGGACAGGCGGCCGCTATTCGCCGGCACGCGCTTCGACGGCGCAACCTCGCTCGACGGACGCAGCACGATCACACCGTTCGGCTCGTTTCAGACGCTGAACAATGTCGTCGTTCGCCAGGGCACGACGGTGCTGACGAACGCATCGGGGCAATTTCACATCCAGCCGCTGGCCAATGCGGGGTGCCAGACGGGCCCGCTTCCGGCGCAGCTCGGCACCGGCCTGTGCATCGACGACGGCGTCAATACCGCTGCCGCCGACCGCAACCTGCGCTTCGACGCGCCCGCCGCCTTCGATACCAGCGTCATTCCCAGCGTCGACCGGATCAACCTGTTCGCGACCGGACGCTACGACCTGACCGAGGGCCTCGAGTTGTTCGGCGAGGCGGGCTACTATCTGGCGAACACGACCAGTGTGCAGAGCTCGACGGGGACACTGGCTTCGGGGCCGCTCACGATCCCGGCGTCCAGCTATTACAACCCGTTCGGACCCGTCACCTTTGCCAACGGCGCCGCCAACCCGAACCGGCTTCCAGGGCTTAGTGCGCCTGCGACCGGACTGCCGGTGACGCTCAGCGCCTACAACTTCGCCGACGCTGGCCCGAACATCGTCGAGGTGCGCAACACGCAATACCGACTGCTCGGCGGGCTGCGGTTCGAAGTCGCGGGGTTCCGCATCGAGACGGCAGCGCTGTATTCGCGATCGATGGTGCGCGATCGCTCGGACGGGATCAGCCAGACGTTGCTTCAGCGGCAGCTAAGCCTGTCCACGCCCGACGCGTACAACCCGTTCAACGGCAGCAGTCTGGACTTTCCCAGCAATGCCGACACGCAGCCTAGCAATCGCGCTGCGCTCGACGCGATCCGCATCAAGACGACACGCACGAGCCGCGCGAGCCTCGCGCTTGCCGATCTGAAGGCCAGCCGCCGTGACCTGTTCACCCTTCCCGGCGGCGACGTCGGCGTAGCGGCGGGCATCGAGGTGCGCCGCGAGACGATCAACGACGACCGCGATGCGCGCGTCGACGGGACGACGCAGTTCACCGACAGCATCACTGGCGTCGTAAACGGCAGCGACCTCGTCGGCACCAGCCCCTCGCCTGACACGAATGGCCGACGTACGGTTGGGGCGGCGTACCTCGAGTTCGCGGTTCCGCTGATCTCGCCCGCTATGAACGTGCCGTTGATCCACAATCTCGAGCTCCAGATCGCGGGCCGCTACGAACGCTACAGCGATGTCGGCAATGTCGCGAAGCCCAAGATCGCGGGGGCGTGGGACGTCGTACCGGGGCTTCGGCTGCGCGCTTCCTATGCCGAAAGTTTCAAGGCGCCCAACCTCGAACAGATCAACGCGCGCGTCGTCACGCGCTCGAACACACGTACCGACTTCGTGCGGTGCGAAGCGCAACTGCGCACGCGCGCGATCACCAGCTTTGCCAATTGCAGTCAGGCTTTCGCGACGACGGCGCGACGTTCCGGCAACCCCGATCTCAAGCCCGAGACATCGACCAATTGGACTGCCGGCGTTGTGCTCGAACCCAAATTTCTGGTGGAAAGCATCGGACGCGTTACGATTACCGCGGACTATTGGAACATCCGGCAAAAAGGGGTCGTCGGACTGTTCGGCGAGGGGAACGCGCTGATCAACGACTATCTTTTGCGCGTCGGCGGGCAGAGCGATCCCAACGTCATTCGCGCCGCGCCAACCGCCGACGATGTCGCGCTGTTCGCCGGCAGCGGTATCGCTCCCGCCGGCCGCGTACTGTTCGTCAACGACCAATATGTGAACCTGCTGCCGCAGCGCGTGTCGGGGATCGACTTAGGGCTGAACTGGCGGACGCGCGAAACGGGGATCGGGCGCTTCACGCTCAATGTGAACGCCGCGCACCTGCGCAAGTTCTTCCTCCAGCCGTCGCCACCAATCCAGGCGTTGATCGACGCGCGCGCGAAAGGGACGATCAATGCGGGAACCACGATCGCCGATGCGGGCGACCTGCGGCGCCAGAACGGCAAGCCGACGTGGCGCGTCACCGGTTCACTGACCTGGGACAAAGGCGCGTTCCAGATCGGCGGTTTCACGCAATATACCAGCGACCTCGACGACACCGCGCTGCTCGATGCGACTGGCGTGCCGTGGCTCATCGACGATCGGATGACGTACAATCTTTACGGCCAGGTCACGATCGGCAAGCGTAGCGAGGGGCGGATGCGGCTTCGCATCGGCGTGCGCAACCTGACCAACGAAAAGCCGCCGCTGACGTCGAACGGCTTTCTGGGTAGCGTCTACAATCCGTATCAGCGGTATTTCTACACCAATGTGCGCGTGACTTTCTGACGATGCGGGTTGCGGTCGTCGCCGTGGCGCTACTGACGGCAGGCTCGCTGTCCGCGCAGGAAGCGGCGCCCGCGACGGGCGGCGACATCGTCGGCTATCGCTCGATCCACCAGCCCGAGGTCGGACGCGGCGGCATGGTCGTGAGCCAGAACGAGATCGCCACGCGGGTGGGGGTGGAGGTACTGCGACGCGGCGGCAATGCGGTCGACGCCGCGGTCGCGGTTGGATTTGCCGCAGCGGTTACCCTGCCGCGCGCGGGCAATATTGGCGGTGGCGGCTATATGCTCGCCCATATGGCGGCAACGCCCGAGCGCGCCGCCGAGACGATCGCGATCGATTATTACGGACAGGCTTCGCGCAACACGACGCCCGATCTGCTGATCGGGGCGGACGGCAAGCTCGACTCGGGCAAGGTGATGTCGATGAAAGGCGTCACCATTCCCGGAACCGTGGCGGGGCTATGGGAAGCGC
>JAYTAR010000081.1:0-2012 GCA_043737455.1 Sphingomonadales bacterium
GCCTTCGGACAATTGCCGCGCGAGCACCGCCTGGGTCTGCGCCACGCCAGGCCGGGCCAACGCCTGCGCCGCGCCGAACATCAGCGCCGCGGACTCGGGTGAGCCATCGCGGGCCAGCATCTCGAAATAAGGGGTGAGCAGGTCGCGAAGCGCGATCCCGCTGTCGGGGACCAACGCGCTCTGGTTGACCAATTCGCCGAACAGGGTGCGAGCGGCGGGGGCATCGCCGCGCCGGGCGAGGAAACCGGCCTTCCTTGCCCGCGACGCCAGCAGCATCGGCGAATCGGGGAAATGCTTGTTGAGTGTCGCGATCGCCGCGTCATAGGCACCGAGCGCTGAGCCGCTGTCACCCGCCGCCTCGGCGACCAGCGCACGCTCGACGTCGATATCCGCCACCAGCCAGGCCGCCGACATCAGTTTGCCGTCGCGCACCTTCTGCAATGTCTGCTGCGCTTTGGCGAGGTCACTGCGGGCCTGGCCGAGATTGCCGGTCTTGCGATGCGCGATTCCCGACAATTGAAGTGCCTGCGCGTCAAGTACTGCGGCGCGCTCCGCCGGGCGCAGGCCATCGTCGATACTGGTCTGCCTGTAGCTATTGCTGTCGCGGTTGATTTCCTCCGCCAGCGGAAGCGTGATCAGGCCGTTTCGAAGTTCGTCATCCTCGACCGAAATGATCGTCGTGACCGGCTTGGCGAGCTCGGCCAGCGCGGCCTCGGCCTGGCGCTGGTTAAGCTGGTTGATCGCTCGAAAATTGCGGATCAGCCGCTGGAGCACCGGGTCGCTCAGCGGGGCCTTGGATTCGGCCTGCGCGAACAATCGCAACGCGGCGTTGAAATTGCTCAAATTGGACTGCTGCAGCCCCTGGTTGGCGAGCGCCTCGGCAAACGCGACATTGTCATTGCGATCGCGCAGCGCGAGCGTTTCGAAAAACTGGTCGGATTGGGCGAACTGGCCACCATTGTTGAGCGCATATGCCTCGATCCGCGCCGCCGCCGGATCAAGCGAGCCGGCCTGGGTCCGGGCGAAGGCCGCAGCGTCGCTGACCTCGGTGGTGGCGACCCGCACCGCGCCGGTCTGCGGCCGGTCGCTGACGACCGACGCCAGCGCGAAGCGAAGCGCCGGATCATATCCCGCCAACCCCTCGACGAAGTAAGTCGTCTTGCCGCGGGTCAGCGAATAACGCTTGTAGTCGAGCTTGGACGCCTCGTCGCGGCAGGTCAGGCTGTTCGACGTTCCGGCCCCTTCGACTGTGACGCTCGACACCGGTCCGCAGGTCAGGGCACCGGTCTTGATCATCCCCGGTTCGCGCGCCGGATCGACCCCGCGTCGAACCGCGATCACGCTTCCCACCGCGCTTGCCGCGTCGCGGCAGGTCAGCACATAGGAGCGGTCGAAGATTGCGGTTAGCCGCGTATCGGTGGCACGCGACTGGGCTGTGCACATCACCCCCGCGTCGCCCAGCCGGAAGCTGGTGCGGTTGGCGATCGGCACGACGCTCGCGGCAATCGCCGGCGCGGTAACGCCGATGGCCGATGCGAGCAGGAGGATCCGGGCGATCATTGCCGTCGAACGCATCACTTGCCGTCTCCCTGTTTGCCTACTTTGCAAATGTTGTCTTTGTCTTTGTCGCACTGTTCGGTGTCATCGTCCGGCGAACCGTAGAGCGACGGATTGCCAGCGCCCGATACCGGGTCGTCGATATCGCCCGACTGGACCAGCGGTCGCGAATCGAACAGTGGATTGGGGGGGGAGATCGGGCTCGACCGAGCGTCCCCGTCGCCGCTTTCGCCATCGTCGATGTCGCCTTCGTTGCCGAACGAACCGTCGCCAAGCCCGCCATCGTCGCTCAGCGGAACGTCGGTGCTCGTCGGAGTGACGATCTGCGGTCGCGCAGGGGCAACACCGCAAGGTCCGACCAGCACGCAACCGTTGATCGTGCTCCCGGCCGCGAATGCGGTGGTGCCAAATTCGGCGACCAGCAAGTCGCGCACCGCAGTCCCGGTCAGCGTGCC
>JAYTAR010000082.1:0-2011 GCA_043737455.1 Sphingomonadales bacterium
GATAATGCCTTTATAGCACATTAGGTTCCAATGTTTTTTTACCAAGAATCGATAATTTGCTTGCTGCGAATGGTTGAAGACAATCTTTTGTCTGCGTCCTTGATCCCCTCGATTATATATTCAAACTGTGCCGTTTGACCATTCCGGCGTCAAAGCTAAACGGCTTTGACCCAAACTGACCGTTGGCTTTCGCCATTTTTCCTCGATAGCGGCCTGGCCGCACTCCACCGAATCCGCCGTGGCAAAGCCACGTCGTCGGTCCTCGCTGCCGCGAGGCCGGCCGGGCGCGCCGCCATTGCTCGGCTTAGCTTTCGCTAAGCCTTTGCGCCGGCGCGCCGCGCCATGAACGCCAGGCGCTCGAACAGCATCACGTCCTGTTCGTTCTTCAGCAGCGCACCGTGCAGCGGCGGGATCGCCTGGCGGGGGTCGCGTGATTGCAGGACGTCGAGCGGCATGTCCTCGGCGAGCAGCAGTTTCAGCCAGTCGAGCAATTCGCTCGTCGAGGGCTTTTTCTTCAGGCCCGGCACTTCGCGAACTTCGTAGAAAAGATCCATCGCCTTGTTGACGAGGATTTTCTGGATGCCGGGGAAGTGCACGTCGACGATCGCCTGCATCGTCGTGCGATCGGGAAACTTGATGTAGTGAAAAAAGCATCGCCGCAGGAACGCATCGGGCAATTCCTTTTCATTGTTCGACGTGATGACGACGATCGGGCGCTCCTTGGCGGTCACCGTCTCGCGCGTCTCGTAGACGTCGAAGCTCATGCGATCGAGTTCTTGCAACAGATCGTTGGGAAATTCGATGTCGGCCTTGTCGATCTCGTCGATCAGCAGCACCGGCAGCACGGGCGAGGTGAACGCTTCCCACAATTTGCCGCGGCGGATGTAATTGCCGATGTCGTGGACGCGCGCGTCGCCCAATTGCCCATCGCGCAACCGCGCGACCGCGTCATATTCGTACAGCCCCTGATGCGCCTTGGTCGTCGATTTGACGTGCCATTCGATCAGCGGCGCGTTCGCGGCCTTGGCGATCTCGTGCGCGAGGACGGTCTTGCCGGTGCCCGGTTCGCCCTTCACCAGCAACGGTCGACGCAGCGTGACCGCCGCGTTGACCGCGACCTTCAGATCGTCGGTCGCGACATAGTCCGACGTGCCGGTGAACTTCATGGAGCACTGCCCTTTGACGTGAACGTCAACCGGCCTTGGCGAGTGCGACGCGGCTTGCCAAGTGTTTCGTTGAGGCCCGCTGAGCGTCAGTAGCCGATGCGCGCTTTCGCTCGTGCTTCGAGCAAGTCCCACAGCCCGCGATGCTGCGCGGCGATCTGTTGCGCGCCGAACAGCATCGCGCGCTCGGTCGCGGCGGTCGGGCAGGCGAGCAAAGCGATCGCCGTCAGCGCCGGCTGGTCGGCAAGCTGCGAGGGCATGCTGTCGACGCCGAAGCGACGCGCGGCGGCGGCGAGGACACGGCGCACCGCGTGCCAATCGAACACCACGGCGAGCGCGGCACCGACCGCGCAGCCGTTGCGATCGGACTGTGCGAGCATTTCGATCGCGTGATGCTGCGCGATAACGCTCGCCTCGGTTTCCGCCTGCCCCGGTGTGCTCGGGATCGGCCCCGCTGCCACGGTCAAGCGCGCGAGCAGGTCACGTTCCACGGCGAAACTGTCGGCGATCGCGAACAACGCGGCGCGCGCTTCGGGTTCGGTGACGCGCGCCGCAGCATGATCGACGACGCCGGGGTGGCGACCATGCAGCATGGTCAAATGATGTACCGCATCGGCGGCATTGCGCGCGGCATCGGCGCCATCGAGCTGTCCCAGCGCGCGGGCATGCGCGTGTGCGGCGGTCGCATCCGACAACAAGGCGACGAAGCTGCGCATCGCGTCGGGGAGCGGCATCGCGCGCGCCTGCAGTGCTGTCATGACCCGGTCATCCCTCATACTCGCCTGCGCCTTGGACCCCGGCTCTAACCGAAGCGCGTAAAGACGCGGTCAAGATCGCGTTAGGCTTAT
>JAYTAR010000083.1:0-2003 GCA_043737455.1 Sphingomonadales bacterium
GTAAGGTCAGGAAGTGCCGTCTGCGGCCGCAACAATCGCGCCTCGATCCGCATCGCGTCGAAAGCGCTGGTGGTCAGATCGACGACTCCGTTCGCGCCGAGCGCCAACGACGGGGAAGCGATCGCGAGACCCATATCGATGCGGCGATCGTCGAGCCGTGCGTTTCCGACCACGCGCATGGTTGGACCCAGCAGCGACGCGAGCCGACCGCTCGTCAACACCGACGGCCAGACGGTCCCGGTCAAACCATAGCGGCCACGCTGCGCAATTAGCGCAAGGTCGGCGACGTCACTATTACCCAGCCGCGCTTTGAGCAGTCCCTTCCACTTAGTCCAGCTCCCGTCGCCACCAAGCTTCAACACCAGTGGTTTGCTGGCACCGAGAAGTCCGGCAATCGCGCCGTTCGCGGGCGCGTCGATCGTTGCGCCGATGTCGAAGATGTTCTTATCGGGCGCGCTGTCGAGCTTCACGAGCGCGCGGTCACCCGCGGACGAGCGCGCCTCGAGTTCGACGAGCGCGCGCCCTCCGCGCACGTCGGCGCGCCCCGCCAGCCGTGCAACCCGCGCGGGCTTGACGATCGCCGGACCGAGCGTCAGCCGCTCGATTGCGAAGCGTCCGACGCGGACGTCGAATGACGGCAGGATCGGCTGTGGCGTTCTACTTGGCTGAAGTGCGGGAAGCCGGTGGAGCGTAGCCGCGGGGGCCGATAGTGTATCGATGTCGAGCGTATTCGCTAGATAGCGGCTGGGATGCCAGTCGAGCACGACATGCGGCGCTTCAAAGAACACACCTTTATCGTCGGAAAGGCGCAAGCTGGTCAGCCGCGTCCCGCCAAAGATCGACCCCTCGATCCTTCCGATACGGATCCGTAAGCCATTCTCAAGCTTAAGCGCCGCGATGCGTTCGGTGATGAACCGGTGGCCGACGCCGGTATCGGCGATCCACAACAATGCGAGCGCCGCGAGCACGACCCCGAGCAGTCCGATGCCGACCCACCGCAACGCCTTGGCTGCGCCGGTCAAAAGGCCTGACCCAGCGACACCTGAATCGCAACGGGAGCCTCGCCGCGCCGACGCCCGATCGGCGTGCCGACATCGATGCGGATCGGGCCAAAGTTCGAATAATAGCGCAACCCCATGCCAGCGCCGACGCGCAAACCGCTCAACCGCGGTAGCGTGCTGTCATAGACATTGCCTGCGTCAAGAAACGGCACCACGCCGAAATTGCCACCGAAAAACGGCAGGCGAACCCGCGCCTCGAGCGAAAACTCGGCAAGGCTGCGCCCGCCAACCGGCTCATTCACGGGATTACGCGGGCCGATCAGCTGATAGCCATAGCCGCGCACCGAACCGCCGCCACCCGAATAATATAGCCGCGAAGGCGCAATGCGTGCGCGCGGCGCACCCGCCAGGAAGCCGAGGCGCGCACGCCCCGCGAAGACGACGGTGCTGCCGACCGGCTGGTAATAGCTGCCGTCGAATTGCGCGCGCACATATGCGAACGAACGACCCTGCACCGACACTTCGGGCGACGCACGCGCCGACAAGCGATAGCCGCGTTTGGGGTCGAGCAGGTCGTCCGAGCCGTCATAGGCGAGCGAGCCAGGAAGCGCTGCGATGAAAAAATCGCGACTGGCAAGGACGCCGCGCAAGGGGTCACGATTGCGCTCGCGCGAGCCGATAAATTCGAAACCCAGGCTGTACGCCCAAGGCTTTTGCCAGATGATCGTCGTCTGGCGTTCCAGGCTTGCTGCGAATTCGAGCGAATAGGCGTCATAGGCAACGCGGTTCTGGTGCGCGGCGAGCAAGCGGGCATTGAGCACCTGATCGCGCCTGCGAAAGTTGCCCATGCGCAGCGTCGTGCCGAGCAATTGTTCCTGCGTGCCCGCGACGCCGCGAAAGGTGGCCGCGCCTTCGGGACGGATCAGGTTGCGATGCTGCCACGACGCCTCGACGCGCAGCCCCTCGCCGGTTCCGTAACCCGCCTCACCAGACAGCGTGCGG
>JAYTAR010000084.1:0-5117 GCA_043737455.1 Sphingomonadales bacterium
TCCCGCCGACAAGCCCCGTTATCTGATGGGCGTCGGCAAGCCCGACGACATCGTGGGCGCGGTCGAACGCGGCATCGACATGTTCGATTGCGTCCTGCCGACGCGGAGCGGGCGTAACGGGCAGGCGTTCACTTGGGACGGGCCGATCAACATCCGCAACGCCAAATTCGCCGAGGATGCGTCGCCGCTCGAACCGCTTTCGCCCGTTGCGCAGTGGAGCCGCTCGTATCTTCACCATTTGGTGAGGTCGGGAGAAATGTTGGGTGCGATGCTGATGACCGAACATAATCTGTGGTTCTATCAACAGGTGATGGCGCAGCTGCGCGCCGCCATCCTAGACCGATCGCTCACCGCTTGGGCCAACGCATTTCGCGACCGCTACTGCCGGGGTCACAAACCTGCAGCCTGATCGTCGCGCCGCTGTCACGCCGCTGTCACGCCGCTTACGCGTATCTGACATTTACCGCTGCCATCGCCGCGATGAGCGGGAGATCGGGATGTCTCCTCGACCTGGGATGGGGAATGACAATGGCGGACTATAGCAGCTTCGAATACACCGACGGTGATATCGATACGAACCAGACGTCGAACCCCGACCTCGAGACGATCATCCGCGAGCGCTATTCGCGTCGTGGCATTTTGAAGAGCAGTGCAGGTGTCGCGGCAGTTGCGGCGTCGGGCGCGCTGCTGGCAGCGTGTGGCAACGACTCGGCTGCTCCCGCTGCCGCCACCGCAGGCGCGGCGGTTTCTACGACCAACAGCGCGATCACGGCGGGACGCATCGCCTCGCTCAGCGGCACCGCGACCGGCGCGTCGAGCACTTTCTGGTCGCAGCTCAGCGGACCGCCGGTTACGATCGTCAATCCGACTTCGGCGACACCGACCTTCCTCGCGCCCGCGGTCGCGTCGGCGACGCCGCTGTCCTTCAGCCTTGGCGCTTCCGCCGCAAACGGCGTGTTCTCATCGTCCACCGCGACGGTGACGGTCAGCCCCGTCGAACTGGGCTTCACGCCGGTGCCCAAGAGCCTTGCGGACATCGTCTCGGTTCCCGCCGGTTACACGGTAACGGTGCTGGCGCGGCTCGGCGATCCGCTCGCGGCCGGCGTTGCGCAATATGCCAACAACGGCACCGACGATAATTTCGCCCAGCGCTCGGGCGACCATCACGACGGCATGTATTTCTACGGCCTTGCCGCGACCGGCAACGCCCCCGACCCGAATTCGAACACGCGCGGCGTGCTCGCGATCAATCACGAGAACATCACGATCCGCTACCTTCATCTCACCGGTCCGACCACGACCGTCGGCGGCGTCGCCGCGCGTCCGGTGGCCGAGGCGATCAAGGAAATCGAGTGCCACGGCGTCAGCATCGTCGAAGTCACGCGCGCGGGCGATGCGGGTGCGTGGAGCTACGTCCAGGCCGGCGCGCTCAACCGGCGCATCACGCCGTTCACGCCGACCGATTTCAGTGGGCCAGCGCGCGGCCATCCGCTGATGCGCACGGTGTTTTCGCCGACGGGCGTTGCCGGTCGCGGGACGATCAACAATTGCGCGAACGGCTTCACGCCCTGGGGCACATATTTGACGTGCGAGGAAAATTGGACGGGCTATTTCCGCCGCGACGCGAGCGACCTGACCGCTCGCTCGGCCAAGCAGGACGTCTCGCTCGCACGCTATGGGCGCGGCGCGGCTTCCGCGGGTAACAACGGTTGGACGACGGCGACCCCGGTCGCGGCCGGCGATACGCGCTTCGCCAAGTTCAACATCACGATCAACCCCGCTGCCGCCGCCGACGGCACGGGCGATTTCCGAAACGAAATCAATCAATATGGCTGGGTCGTCGAGATCGATCCGTACGACGCGACCTCGACGCCGCGCAAGCGCACCGCGATGGGACGCATGAACCACGAGGGAGCTTGGCCGGGCAACTTCGTCGCCGGTCGCCGTCCTGCCTGGTACATGGGTTGCGACGCGCAGAACGAGTATCTCTACAAGTTCGTTTCGGCAACGCCCTGGGCCGCCGCCGACGCGACTGCCGCCAACCGGCTTGCGATCGGCGACAAGTACCTTGATACCGGCACGCTTTACGTAGCGCGCTTCGATGCCAATGGCACCGGCGCGTGGCTGCCGCTGGTGTTCGGTACCGGCCCCGTCACCGCGGCGAACGTGGCCTATTCGTTCGCCGATGCCGGTGACGTTGCGATCAATTCGCGATTGGCCGCCGATGCGCAAGGGGCGACGCGAATGGATCGTCCCGAGTGGACCGCGGTCAACCCGAAAACCGGCGAAGTCTATCTGACGCTCACCAACAATGCCTCGCGCACCGGCACCACGACCGACGCCGCCAATCCGCGCGCCTATGTCGATCCGCCGTCCACGGTTCGCGCCAATCGCAACGGGCATATCATCCGCCTGCGCGAGACCGGCGACACGACCGAGGCACTGGCCTTTACCTGGGACATCTACGTGTTCGCGGCCGGGTCCGATCTCGACGGCGCGCAGATCAACGTTTCGGGCTTGACCGCCGACAACGACTTCTCGTCGCCCGACGGTCTGTGGTTCTCGCGCACGCAAAATGCCGGTGGCATCGGCAATCCATTATTGTGGGTTCAAACCGACGACGGCGCGTTCACCGACGTCACCAATTGCATGATGCTGGTCGGCCAGCCGGGCGCGGTCGGCGATGGCGCGACCCGCAACATCGTCAACACCCTTGCCGACGGAACGACGCGGACGCAGCCGACGATCATCGGTGCGCTGCCCGGCACGAAGCTGCGCCGCTTCCTCGTCGGGCCAAAGGAATGCGAGATCACGGGGATCGATTCGACCCCCGATGGCCGCAGCGTCTTCGTCAATATCCAGCATCCGGGCGAAGACACGGCGACGGGCTTTCCCAACACCTTCCCGTCGAACTGGCCCGCCAGCCAGACCACTCCGACGGCGGTTTCGCGCCCGCGCTCGGCAACGATCGTCATCACCAAGAACGATGGCGGTGTCGTCGGCGCTTAGATTGCTTCCACTTGCTTCGTCGCATGCTTAGGGTCGCGACGAAGCAAAATGGGGATGGCGCCATGAACCGACCGATTTCGCGACGTGGTGCGATCATGGCTATGGGTGCGCTGGGGCTGCCGATACCCGCATTCGCCGCGCGCGAGTCGATCACCGCGAAGATCGTCGTCGAAGATCGTCGCTTGTGGGTCGCGGCATCGATCGACGGCAGCGAGCCTATGCTGTTCGTCGTCGACACCGGCGCGTCGAGCAATTTCATCCAGCCCGATGTCGCCAAACGCTTGAAGCTTGCGACGGGCGGATTCGGTTCGGTGGGGGGCGTCGGCGGTCGGACGGCGATGACGACGGTGGTGGAGGCGCGCAACGTCCTGATCGGCGGGGCGATGCGCCAGTCGCGCATGCAGTTCAGCACTTATGGTGCCGGGCGCGGCGGCGATGCGGCCGGGCTGTTCGCGGCCGGACTCGTCACCGCTTACGACAGCGATCTCGACTTCGTGAACGGCGTGTGGCGGATATGGCCCAAAGGGCGCGAGGGCACGCCAGCGGGGCAACGCATCGACACGTCGGCGATCCGCGTGATCGGCGGTACGCGCGCGCCCAGCGAGCGAATGATCGTCGATGCCATGATCGACGGCAAGACTTACCGGCTTGCCGTCGATACCGGTGCGCCCGCGTCGATCCTGCTTTTCCCGCAGGCGAGCACGCGCAGCGGACTGTTCGAAAGCCGTCGCTTCGCGCCACAAGCCACGCGCGGCTTCGGTGGGGCCGCGCCGCGCTTGTCACGCATCGTGCGCGCGGGACGGCTGGAGCTGGGGCCGCTCGCGCTCAACCGTCCGTTCGTGACCGCGATGGATCCGGCTCAGGCCATCGCGATGGGGCCGATCGACGGGCTGCTCGGCCTGCCGATCATCACCTTGTTCGACATCGCGACGCAGGTCGGACCGGGCAAGCTATGGCTCAAGCGCAATACGCGCGCCGCGACCGCCGACCCTTACGCCAAGTCCGGGCTTTGGCTCGAACGACTGCCGAACGACGGCGCGCGTGTCGCGTCGGTCGGTGGCGGCAGTCCCGCGGAAGGTGCGGGCATCAAGACAGGCGACCTCATCGCTCCGTCAACCCGTTTCGCCGACGCGGTGCGGCTGATCGGTGGTGAGGCGGGAAGCGAGATCAACTTGCGCGTCGATCGCGCAGGTACGGCGTCGGACATGAGGTTGCGGCTCGCCGACTATCTGTGAGGCGCGAACTACATGAACAGCGCAACGCTCTGCGTCGCGGTCGCGACCGGCTGCCCATCGCACCAGATCGTCATCGACTGGGTCGATCCGCCGTTCGCGGCGTGCAGCGTTTCGGTGGCGATCAGCCACCACCCGCCGGGCGTCAGGCGTGGCACGGCGACGAGGTTGAGCTGCCAGGTCACCGTCGATACCGGGCCAGGCATCGTCGCCAGCCGTAGCGCGGCGGGGGGTAGCGCGTCGGCGATTGCGATCAGCTCGACCTCGGCATCGCGTGGCGTACGATCGCGCAGCCGCACCCAGCGGACGAACCCGGCGTCGGCCGATATCGCTTCGGCGACTTCGAAATTGTGGAAGAAGCGCGGCACGCCAGCGGGCATCTCGACCATTGCGACCGGCGGCGCGACGCAGGGTATTGCCAGCGCATCGTGCGTGATGCTCGATGCGCGCGGTGTCATGAACACGAACAATGCGCGCAACCCGACGTCGCCGCTTGCTTCATCGACAACATCGCACGCCACGAACGCACTGTTCTTTCCCCGACGCAGCAGCTGCGGCAGTGCCTGCACCGCCCCGCCGAGCGGCCCCACGAACGCGAACTGCGCCGACCGCAGTGGTGGCAGGTCGGGCAATGCTGCCTTCACCGCCGCCAGCGCGATCGCCGCCGAAGCGCCGCCGTACGCCGTGCGCCCTTGCAGCCATGCTTCGTCGATGTGCGCGCGCCCGTCGGCTGTCGGCAGCGGCAACAGCGGTGTCACGCGATCCGGCCCGCAATCAGGCTGACGACGACCGAAGGATCGGCGAGTGTCGACGTGTCGCCGAGCGTCGAGGTGTCCCCTTCCGCGATCTTGCGCAGGATGCGGCGCATGATCTTGC
>JAYTAR010000085.1:0-5098 GCA_043737455.1 Sphingomonadales bacterium
ACGATCTGGGACGAGGTCGCGCTGTGGCGACAGGTCGAGGGCGGGCTGTGACCCCCGCCGCGCTGAACCGCGCCTGGTATGAGGGCGGCGATCTGGCGAGTATTGCCGACACGCATCTGCACCGCGTCTGGCGCGAGCGCGGCGGCGTGGTGACGAAGGGCCGCGACGATGTGATCGCCGACGTCGCTGACGACCTCGCGGTCGGCGGTGCGCTCGTCATCGCCGCCGATTTGCCCGAGGTCGTAGCGCTTACTTTAGGCGGTGTACGGCGGCACCATTGGGTTGCGCACGAGGGCGACTGGATCGCGCGCGAGATCATCGTCGAAGACGGTGCGATCCTGACCCCGACCAAAGTATTTGGCGAGCTTCGCAGCGGCGCCGGCCAGCGCGCAGCTGGAGTGCTTGACGGGCACGGCGCGTTAGCCGCAGCGCTTCACCGCTTGTGGAATGCGCGGGCGTTGGGTGACATCGCCACGCTCTACGCGCCCGACGTCCGATGGACCGGACCCGACGACGCGCGCGACCCGCGCATCTTCTGGTCCGAATTCGCTGCGCGTCACCCCGCCAGCTGGCTCGTCCCCGATCGACTTACCGTGCACGGCGATCACCACGCTCAGCTCTGGCGTGGTGCCGCGCAGCGCCCCGACGGCTCACGCGTGCGACTGCTCGTCAGCAGCGTGGTGCGGCTCGAGGACGAGCAAGTGACCGAAGAGGATTTGCTGGTCGAAGCGGGTTAAGCTGGCGCGGAGGAAAAGCCGATCGCTTGAGTAGCAAGCCCGTACAGCGAAAAGCTGACCATGATCGGCGTTATTGGCCAATGGCCGTCAGTACGGGATCCCTCGCGTCGCCATGGTCCGCGCGCGAGAGATATAATTGCGGCCGGTAATCCGCGCGCGGCAGGCCAGTGACGGTGAAAAGCTGCTCGGTCCCAAGGTCGACCTTTGCCGCTGAGCCATCGATTGTCTTGTTGCTCAATCCTCCGAGCAGATCGGCAAGGTCGCTGCCGACCGTCGTGGCGCCGATCGCGTCGAAGCCGATCATCATTCCCTCGCCCATGCTCCCGGTCCAACGACCGCCCGCGACGTAGACCTTTCCGGCATAAGGCACGCCATGGGGGGTGACATACTCGACGAACTTGCGCGTCGGCCCAAGGACGCGCGTCTCATAAGGGATGACGTGCATCTGATACGGCCGATCATGATCGGTGAAATGGCCCATGATCCCGCGGGCTACGCTGGTGTTGCCGCCACTGGGTGTGTTGCGAAGGTCGATCAGCAGCTTCGTCGTATCCATGAGCGAAGCCAGCGCCTGTGCGAACTCCTTGATCAAAGTCTGGTCGCCGAGTGAATTATTGATACGGATGATGCCGAACGCCCCCTGCCGCTCGACCTCTAAAAGTGGTCCGTTCTTAATGCGCGTTGCCTGATCCGCGGTTGCCGCCAGCACGAACATCCGCCGCCCGCGCCCTTGCGCCACTTCAAGCTGGCGAGCTCGCCGTCGTTGACCTGCCAGTGCCACGTTGAACGCAAAGCCGATCTGGACGGGCGACAGTGCCTCGAATCGACGACCCGTGATCTCCTCGATCGCGGCACGGGGCACTCGTCCGTTGATCCGCTGCACTGTCATGCCTGGCCGTACGCCCTTAGCGAGAGCGTCGCCGCCAGCTCTCACTTCCTCGATCATGAAGGATTTGCCATCGTAGATGCCGAACAGGTCCGACGAGGTGGGAATGATCGCCCAATCGTCGGTATCAAAAGGCCCGATTATGAAATGCGGATCGGCGAAGTTGTGCGAAACGAGCTGGAGAGTATCGATAAACGCCTTGTCGTCCGGCGCTGCTTTGGCCCGCTCGGCAAAAGCCGCGAGAACGGCAGCACCGTCGACGCCAGGTCGATCGAAATAGCCGTACTGCTCGTGCAACAGCTTTTCGAACGCAGACCAAGCAACGACCGCGTCGAACGGCGCACGCGCGGCGGTAGCACTTTGCACGGTGACGGGCATGGCCAGGCACAGCAGCACTGCGCCCAGCAACCCAATCAAGCGTCCAATTTCCATCGATCATCTCATCCAGTAGCAAGGTCGCTGCTCGCCCTCGCTGTATCACTCCACCGACGAACTCAAGCCGAGCGCACCGTCTCAGCAAGTCCCGCGGCGCCTTTCAGCAGGAACTCCTGGTCCGATTGCAGGACGAACAAGCTCGCGCCTGCCGCGCGCCAGTGCGGCACGTCGGCGGTGCGCGCGAGGAACATCCCGACGGGCATTCCCGCCGCCCTGCCCGCCGCGCAGATGCGCTCGACCGCCGCCACGACGACCGCATCGTCTGGAGTGTCGACGCCGTAGGCGATCGTCAGATCGGCGCGGCCAACGAACAGCGCGTCGAGGCCGGCAACAGCGGCGATCGCATCGATCGCGTCGACGCCCTCGACGTCCTCGATCTGCGCGATCACGCTGACTTCACGCGCGGCGACGCGGTGCTTGGCCATGCCGAGCGTCGTATAGGCGGCAGCGCGCGTGCTGCCCGCAAAGCCGCGACCGCCGGGTCCATAGTGACATGCCGCGACGATAGCGCGTGCCTCGTCGGCCGAGCGGATGTGCGGGACGATGATACCATCGGCCCCAAGGTCGAGCGCGTTCAGCAGTTGTTCGGGCGCGGCGCTCGGTGGACGGACGAGCACCGGCTTGCCCCCGGCGCGCGCCGCCAGGATGCACGCGTCGAGATCGCGCCGGTCGAACGGCGCGTGTTCGGCGTCGAGCACGAGCAGGTCGAGCGTGGAGTGCGCGAGCACCTCGACGACATGCGGATGCGGCGTCTTGACCCACGTGCCTACCAACAGGTGGTCGTCGTGCAGCCGCGATCGCAGCGTCACCACAGGTGCTTGCTCGCCAGCGCCGCGCCCTCGGCAAGTGCGCCGAGCTTTGCATAGACGATGTCGGGGTCGACCGCGCCAAACCCGGCAAACGTCGAAAAACCGCAGTCGGTCCCGCCGATCACGCGCTCGCGCCCGACGATACCCGCGAACCGCTCGATGCGTTCGGCGACGACGCGCGGGTGCTCGACGAAATTCGTCGTCGAATCGATCACGCCGGGAATCAACACCTTGTCGTCGGGGATGATGTCGAGCATTTCGACGAAATAATTCCAGTCGTGCTGATGACGCGGATTCGACGTTTCGAACAGCAGCCCTGCCGGTTTTGCCGTCATCAGTGTCGGCAGGATCACGCCCATTTCGACGTCGTGCGTATGCGGCCCTTCATAATTGCCCCAGCACACGTGCATGCGGACACGCTCGGCGGGAACATTGCGCAGCGCGTGGTTGAGCACCGCGACATGGCCACCGATCAGCGCCAGATACTCGGCGTCGCTGCGTCCCTTGTACATCATGTGCCGCCCGAGCCCCAGATCGGGCGAATCGAGTTGCAGGATCAATCCAGCCGCAACGATCGCCTCATATTCGGGCCGCATCGCCTCGGCCAGCGCCTCGAGATAATCGTCTTGACTGCCATAATGCTCGTTCGGCTGGAACAGCGCGATAACGCCTGGCGAGGCGGAATTCATGAAACCGCCGACGGGCGCATGCTTCGCCATCGCGGCGGCCATGTGCGCCAAATCATCTTCGAGCGGTTCAAGCGTCTTGGGCGCAACCGGCCCGACGCATTTGGGGCGTCGATACGTCGGCGTCCCGCCGCCCTTCGACTGGCGTTCGAGGAAACCGGGAAAGTCCTCGAGATCCGCGGGAGGCGTGCGCGGGCTGTCGCCGTCGAAGCCGGTGATACGATCCTTGATGTAAGTCGCGTAACTGATCTTCGACATCTCGCCATCGCTGACGAGATCGATCCCAACCGCGACCTGGCGTGCGACCGCGGCATCCACTGCCTCACCGATCGTGGCGTCGAACAGCGCCTTGTCGATGGCCTCGCCAGCTTCGGCCGCAAAAACAAGGTCGGTCACCGCCTTGCTGCGCGGAAGCGAGCCGACGTGTGTCGTCAGAATTCGATCGGTCATGCTTATTTATCTCCCCAGAAATCGTGATTGTCATCGAGCCAATGCCCAAGCATCGCGCCGAACGCGTCGGGTTGCTCGAGCGGCAGCATATGCCCCGCGCCGTCGATCACCGCCAGCGTCGCACGCGGCGCACGCCGCGCCATCGCCCGATGCCAGTCGGGCGGGCACAGCCTATCCTCAGCGCCGCACAGGATCAGGATGGGACCGGCAAAGTCACCAAGCACCGTCACATTGTCGGCGCGCGTGCGCAACGCTTCGGATTGCGCACAGAACACGTCAGGCCCCAAACCGATCGCCATGTCGAACAGCAAGTCTTTTAATGCAACATCACCGCGGTTCTCGGCGGCGAGATAAATCGGCTTCATCTCGTCAGCGACGATCGTCGCAAGTTGCCCGTCCCGCACGCGAGCCTGCTGCCCGGGCCGGACAGCAGCGCGCTCAGGCAGGTCGGCCGTCGCGTTGGTATCGATGAGCACAAGGCCGAGCACGCGACCTTGCGCCTGTCGTGCCATCTCGAGCGCGACGATACCACCCATCGAGAAACCGATCGCAAGCAATGGACCTTCAGCGGCGCTCAGCGCTCGCGCAGCCATCGACGCGATACTGTCGTCCTGCGCCACATCTGCATCGATGATGTCGAGCCCGTGCTTCAACAGGAGTGCACGGACATCGTCAGTCCACATCCGCGCGTCGCACATGTTGCCGGGAAGCAGGACTGCGCTCGTGCGAGTATTGCTCACGACAGCCGTGCGGTCGCGCCAACGATCAACTCGCCTGAAAACAGACGTCGCTCAGGTCCGATGTCCGAATTTTCGATCCGATCGAAAAGCATTGCGACCGCCGCCTCAGTCATCCGCCCCACCGGCTGGCGTACCGTCGTCAGTCGATAGCTGCGCCAGATCGCGGGAGCCACGCCGTCGAAACCAACCACCGAAACGTCGTCCGGCACGTCGAGCCCGCAATCGATCCGCGCCGCGTCCATCGCCCCCAGCGCCATCGTGTCGTTCGACGAAACGATCGCATCGGGTCGGTGGGCCGCGATCAGCCGCATCGCCGCTGCATGGCCGCTTTCGTAGCTGAAGTCGCCGCGTTCGA
>JAYTAR010000086.1:0-1992 GCA_043737455.1 Sphingomonadales bacterium
GACGTTCGTGCTCCGTTCCCACTGCCGACAGAATCTTGCCGCTATCGTGCGCGCGTCGGCTCGCTTGCTCGCACGCTGCGTGACCTCTACCGTCTGATCGTGACCCGTGCGACTTCCCCGATACTGACCGACGGCTCGGGACGACGCATCGATTACGTCCGCTTGTCGCTCACCGATCGCTGCGACATGCGGTGCCGATATTGCATGGCCGAAGTGATGACATTCCTGCCACGCGCGGAGGTATTGACGCTCGACGAGATCGCCGAGCTCGCACGGCGGTTCGTCGCGCGCGGGGTGCGGCGCATCCGCCTGACGGGCGGAGAGCCGCTCGTGCGCCGCGGTGCGGTGGCGGTCGCGACCATGATCGGGCATATGCTGGGCAAGGGTCTCGACGAACTGACGCTGACGACCAACGGCGCAAGGCTCGCCGAGCACGCCACCGGGCTGCGTGCCGCGGGCATCGACCGGCTGAACATCAGCCTCGACACGCTCGATCCGGCCAAGTTCGCCTTCGTGACTCGGACTGGCGATCTCGAGCGGGTGCTGCAGGGCATTGCCACGGCAAAGGCGGCCGGTTTCGCCATCAAGATAAACATGGTCGTCCAACGCGGCGTCAACGATGCCGAGGTCGTGCCGCTGCTGCGCTGGTGCAGCGAGCAAGGCTTCGACCTGTCGCTGATCGAGACCATGCCGTTGGGGACCATAAGCGACGACCGCGTCGACCGCTTCGTTCCGCTGACGCAAGTGGCCGCGACGATTGCGGCAGCGCACGTGCTGGTGCCCAGTACCAAGCGTACCGGTGGGCCCGCGCGCTATTGGCAAGTGCCCGATCTCGGCATCACGCTCGGGCTCATTTCGCCGCTCACGCGCAACTTTTGCGACAGCTGCAATCGTATCCGCGTGTCGGCGTCGGGGCAGTTGTTCATGTGCCTCGGGCACGAGGACAAGGTCGATCTGCGCGCGGCGCTGCGATCGGGCGATGATGCCGCGCTCGACGCTGTGATCGATGTCGCATTGAGGCAAAAGCCCGCACGTCATGCTTTCGACCTCGCGATACCCGCGACACGGCGGCATATGAGCGCGACCGGCGGATGATCGCCGACCCGCACCGGGCACTGCTCGTGTCGCCGACCGACGCCGCGCAGGGCGTCGCCGATGCGCTGCGCGTGCGCCACGACTGGGTCGACCTTGCCGACGCCGATATGGTCGTGGCGCTCGGCGGCGATGGCTTCATGCTGCAGGTGTTGCATCAGATGCTCGAGGCCCGGCGCATCCTGCCGGTCTTTGGCATGAACCTGGGGACCGTCGGGTTCTTGATGAACGAATGGCGCGACAAAAGGCTGGAGGAACGCATCCGCGGCGCGCGCAGCTTCGAGGTCGCACCCTTGTCGATGGAGGTCGAGACCGTGGACGGCGAGCGGGTAGTCCTGCCTGCGATCAACGAGGTCAGCCTGCTGCGCGAAACGCGTCAGACCGCCAAGCTCGAGGTTGCCGTGAACGACCGTGTCGTCATTCCGGAACTGATCTGCGACGGCGTGCTGGTCGCGACCCCGGCGGGATCGACCGCGTATAATTTTTCGGCGCAGGGCCCGATCCTGCCGCTCGGGTCGGCGCTGCTGGCTTTGACGCCGATCAGCCCGTTTCGCCCCCGACGATGGCGCGGTGCGGTCCTGACCGAGAATGCACGGATCAGTTTTCGCGTGCTCGATGCGATCAAGCGGCCGGTCTCCGCCGTCGCCGATCAGCGCGAGGTTCGCGACGTCGCGACGGTGCGCGTGGCGATCGACCGGTCGCGTAGCCTGAACCTGTTGTTCGATCCCGAACATGCCCTCGACGATCGCATCGTCATGGAACAGTTCCTGACGTGACTTGCAACGCCGCCGCGTCTTGATATACGCCCGCGCTTCCGCACGGCGTTCCCCGGTAGCTCAGCGGTAGAGCGTTCGACTGTTAATCGAATGGTCGCCTGTTCGAATCAGGCCCGGGGAGCCA
>JAYTAR010000087.1:0-12366 GCA_043737455.1 Sphingomonadales bacterium
CGCTGGTCCGCAGGCGGGCACGCTGTTTCCGACGAGCGTGGGTGAGCGGCTGCGTGCAGCGCGCATCGCAGCTGGGCTCGAACTCCAAGAAGTGGCCTCCAAGACGCGGGTGCCGACGCGCCATCTGGAAGCGATCGAGCGCTCGGATTACGCCGGGCTGCCATCGACGACTTATGCGATTGGCTTCGCGCGGTCGTATGCGCGCGCGGTCGGGGCCGACGAAACGACGATCGCGCGCGACTTGCGGATCGAATTCGGCCGCGCGCCGGCCGATGTCACCGGGACGACGGCGCCGTACCAGCCCGTAGACACGACGCGTGTGCCGTCGCGGTTGCTCGCCTATACCGCGCTCGCGCTGCTCGTCGTGCTGCTCGCCGGCTATCTGTTTTGGCGCAACGCCTGGTCGAGCGATGCACCCGTGTCGAGCGCGGCGCTGTCCGAGCAGGCGAGTCCCGCATTGGAGACTGCTCCGGTGCTGACACCGGCCGCCGACGCCGCGGTGGTGCTGACCGCCACCGCACCGGTCTGGGTGCGGATCTATGATCGCAGCCAAAAGACATTGTTCGAAGCTGAAATGCGCGCCGGCGAAGCCTATTATGTCCCTGCCGATGCCGACGCACCGATGATCCTGACCGGGCGGCCCGACGTTTTGAAGGTCACGGTCGACGGACAGGCGGTCGCGCCCTTAAGCCGTTCGGACGTGGCAATCCGCGATGTGGGCATCAGCGCCGCTGCTTTGCGCGCGCGCGTCGCTTCTGCGACGGCCACGCCCGCGACGCCGAAGCGCGCCGAGCCGCGCGCCGTCACTCGTAACCGCACGCGCGATCGGGCAGGTGCGCAGGCATTGGAGTCGGATGTCGTTGCGCCGAGCCAGGATACGTCACCAGTTGCAGCGCCGCCGCCAACCGGCAATATAAGCGGTAATTGAGGGTAAACGGGGTCTTCGGCATGAACGGCGCACGTCTGATTTGGGCATCCGCAGTATCGGTTATCGCACTGTCGGCCACCGCAGTGCCTTCGCTCGCGCAAACGCCGACGACACTTGTGCCACGGGTGGACAAGCTCGAGCGCGAGATGCGCGCGGTCCAGCGCAAGGTGTTTCCGCAAGGGACGCCCGTTCAGCCCGACCTGTCGCCGGCAGCCTCGCTGCCGACCGCCTCGGGCGTGCCCGCTTCGGCACCGCTGACCGATCTTACCGCGCGCGTCGATGCCGTCGAAAAGCAGCTGGCGACGCTGACCGGCGCGAGCGAGCAAAGCGGCTTTCGCGTCCGCCAGCTCGAAGAGGCGCTGTCGCGGCTGCAGGCGCGGCTGACCGCACTCGAAGCGGGCAACGCATCCAGCACCGCGACACCGGTGCCCGCCGCCGCGACGACCACGCCCTCCGCTACGACTTTGGTACGCCCGACAGCGACGGCAGGCGCGACCAGGCCGGCCACGCCGGTGCCGAGCGCACGTCCGACAGCAAAGCCGACTGCGGCACCGGTCGCGCTCGATCCTGCGCGCAAGGCGCTCGTGGCGGCGGTCGACTCGCCGGCGACCGGCGACGCTGCCGAGGATGGCTATAGCTACGGCTTCCGTCTCTATACCGCCAAGCTGCTGCCCGAAGCGCAGGCCAAGCTCAAGGAGTTCACCGCCAGCTACCCGCCGACGCAGCGCCGCTGGAGCTATGCGCAGAACCTGCTCGGCCGCGCTTATCTCGACGAGGGCAAGCCTGCGCTCGCTTCGGTAGCATTCTACGACAATTACCAGAAGGCACCACGCGGCGAACGGGCGGCCGAGAGCTTATATTGGCTCGGTCAATCGCTCACGAAGCTCAAGAAGCTTGGCGACGCGTGCAAAGTCTATGACGAGTTCGCTGACGTTTATGGCGCAAAGGTCGCGCCCGACTTGAAAGCGCGCGTGGTAAAGGGTCGTGTCGACGCCAAATGCGCCACCTGACACAGCGGTCACGCGCTTCGCCGGGGATCTGGCAAGCGTGGCACCGTTGCTCGCAACGAGTGATCGCCCGCTGCTGATCGCAGTGTCGGGAGGCACCGACAGCCTCGCACTCCTGATGCTCGCGCACGCCAGCTTGGGCAGCCGCGTCCACGCCGCGACGGTCGATCACAAGCTGCGCGCCGAGTCCGCCGACGAGGCGCGCGGCGTTGCATCGGTCTGTGCCGCTCGTGGCATTGCGCACCGGGTGCTGACGGGGCCGATGGATGCGCGCGTCGGGGGGAGCGCGAACGTGTCGCAGCGCGCACGCACGCTGCGCTACCGATTGCTCGCTGAACATGCGGCTGCCTTGCGCGGCGCGGCGATCCTGACCGGGCATCACGCCGACGATCAGGTCGAAACTTTAGTGATGCGTCTGAACCGCGCATCAGGGCTTGGCGGCCTTGCGGGGGTGCGCGCGGCCAACGGCGACGTCGTGCGCCCATTGCTCGGCTGGACGCGCGCCGAACTGATCGACGTGACGCGTGCGTGCGGACTGAGGCCGGTGGACGATCCCACGAATCGCGACGATGCCTATGACCGCGCGCGCCTACGCAAGCGGCTTGCCGAGGTTGCCTTGTTCGATGCCAAGGCGGTCGCCGCGAGCATGGCTGCGCTTGCCGAGGCCGATGCCGCGCTCGATGCCATCGCGATGGCGCAGTGCGCGGCGGCGCGACGCGGCGATGCATTCGAGATCGACGTGACCGCCATGCCAATCGACCTGGTCCGCCGCGTCGCATTGAAGGCAGTGATGACGCTCGACGATGCGGCGATCCCGCGTCGTCG
The DNA here is from genome assembly GCA_043737455.1 of Sphingomonadales bacterium. GTDB lineage: Bacteria > Pseudomonadota > Alphaproteobacteria > Sphingomonadales > Sphingomonadaceae > Sphingomonas_O. The sequence continues at coordinate 2,761 of JAYTAR010000087.1, forward strand.
CTCGATCGTCCGACTTGGGCGGCTCGTCCCGGGTGAAACGGCGATGCTCGGCGACGTCGTCATCACCTGCGCGTCGATATCGGGCACGATCGTCTACCGCGTCGAGCGCGCACCACCCCGTCGCGGCTTACCAGCGTGACCTGCCGCTTTTCCCTTTTCGGTCGAGCGTGCGCGCAACCGTTTGCCGTGCAGGCCGTTCGGGGCGCATGAAACGCGTGTGGCTGATCCTTAATCGCACTTCGCGTACCGTCGCCGACGGGTGGGAGGAAATGCTGACCACGGCCTTTGCGGCGCGTGGCACAAAGGTTGTCGGGACGACTGATTTTCCCGACGATGCGCTACCCGATGCCCGCGCTCTGGATGCGGCGAATGTCGATGTCGTCGCGGTCGCCGCGGGCGACGGAACGATCAACGCGACTGCGGCCGCGCTCGACAGCTGGGGGGGCGCACTGCTCGTTCTTCCAGGGGGTACGATGAACCTGCTCGCGAAGGCTTTGCACGGCGACGCCGTTCCTACCGCCATTATCGCGGCGGTCGCTGACCCGGTCGCGACACGGACGCTCCCCACGGTCGACGCCGGCGAGCATCGCGCGATCGTCGGTGCGATCGTCGGACCGGGCGCGAGCTGGGTGCACAGTCGCGAGGCGGTTCGGCACAATCATTGGGGACGGCTGCGGCGCGCGCTGCGGCTGGCGATGTTGCGTAGCCTCGGTCATTCGGTGCGAACCGTCGCGGGCGTGAAAAGGTCACGGGGTTATCGTGCGATCTTCATTCACCCCGACGATGATCTGCTGTCGCTGGTGAAGGTCAGCACCGCAGGCTGGACCGACGGTGTGCGGCTGGGTTTTCAGTATTTGACGGGCAGCTGGGAGAATGCGCGCGGAATCGACCGTGAACGTGTCGAGCGTGTCGTGCTTGCCGAGATCAGGCCGACTTTCGCGCTCTTCGATGGCGAACCAATTCGTTTGCCGCCCGGCGCCACGCTCGCGCATGGGCGCACGCGTTTGCGCTTCGTGACGACAGTGTGAGCGGGCTGTGAGCACGCTGTTCCATATCGCCGACGTGCATTTCGGACGCGAGGACCGCGCCGCCGTCGATGCTTTCGCGGCTGCGGTGCGCGAACGGCGGCCCGACGCGGTGCTGATGACCGGCGATCTGACGACGCAGGCGCGTGCCCATGAATTCGCTGCCGCCGCCGACTGGCTCGCCGAGCTCGGCGTGCCGTTGTCGATCGAAGTCGGAAATCACGATCTGCCCTATTTCAATCCCTGGAACCGTCTCGTGCGGCCTTATGCACGGATCGAGCGCCTCGAGGCCGCGCTTGATCGACCAATCGTTCTTCCCGACGTCACGATCGTGCCGCTGCGTACCACCGCTCGAATGCAACTGCGGCTCAACTGGGCGCATGGAAATGTGACACCGCGCCGCGTACGGATCGCCGCGGCAGCATTGAACGCGGTGCCCGACGGACGTGTGCGCATCGTGGCGTGTCATCATCCGCTCTACGATCGCCCCGGCGGTGCGGCCGAGGGGCGCACGCGTGGCGGCCGCGACGCCTTGTTCGCGCTCGCCGATGCGCGCTGCGATCTGGTGGTCTCGGGCCATGTCCACGATCCGTTCGACATCGTGTGGACCGACGGTAGCCGACCTGTCCGCATGATCGGCGCGGGAACGCTGAGCGAACGCACACGCGCGACCCCGCCATCATTCAACCACATCGCGATCGATCGCGGCAAGGTCGTGGTGACGTCGGAGCAGCTGCGCTAACGCCATCGCGCGGAAATAACGGTGATTGTGTCTTGTGAAGTGAGGGCAGGGCCCTGAAAAGCGCTGCGCATGGACCCGCTGCGCCTGCTTTATGTGGAGGACGACCAGGACGCTGCCGCCGCACTGTCGTCGCTGGTCACGTCGATGGGCGATTTGATGATATGGGAAGCGACCGGCAGCACAGGCTTGCGCCGCGCGCAGACCGAAGCGTTCGACGTGATCGTACTCGACCGGATGCTGCCGGACATCGACGGGTTGGAGTTGCTGGCGAAACTGCGGGCGATCGCGATCGAGACGCCCGTCCTGATCCTGAGCGCGCTGGGCCGAGCCGAGCACCGCGTCGAGGGGCTGCAAGGGGGCGCGGACGACTATCTCGCCAAGCCGTACGACCCCGCCGAACTGCTTGCGCGCATCCGCGCGCTCCAACGCCGCGCGAGCGGCCGCATCCACGCGCACGTTCTGGTGCACGGCAGCTTCGAATGCCATCTGAAGGCACGCACCGCGTATCGCGGCGATCGGCACCTTGCCCTCAGCCCCAAGGAATTCGAGATGTTTCGCTATTTCATGGAGAATGCCGGCGAGGTGGTGACACGCAGCATGTTGCTTCGCGAGGTTTGGGACATGAATTTTGACCCGCAGACCAACGTCATCGACGTGAACATCGGGCGACTGCGGCGCAAGCTGGAAGAGGGAGCCACCGAGCCGTTGCTCGAAACGGTGTGGGGCAGTGGGTACCGACTGCTGCCGGCGTGTTGACCGGTTGCGGATGATACGATCGATCGCCTTTAGGATCGCGCTTCGTGCCAGCGCGCTCGCGCTCGTCGCCGTCGTCGCGCTTGCGGTCATGACGTTGGCGACGGTTCGCGATGCGACGACAAGGATGCTCGATACGACCGTCGCGACCGATACGACCGGCCTTATCGACATCTACGCGAGCGGTGGCGAGGCCGAGCTTGCGCGGCGGATCGCAGACCGGGTCGCATGGGAGGCGGCAGGACAGCGATCGCGCTACCTGCTGCTGCGCGGAACGCGACGTATTGCGGGCGATCTTACGCGACCGAGCCCGCTTGACGCGTCGCGCAGCCAGCGTGGCTATATCATGGTCGACGGGCAGTCGCTCTACGCGCAGGCAACTGCGCTGGCTCCGGGAGTGACTTTACATGTCGCTCGCTCGTTCCCGGCGGAGCGGGCGCTGCTCGCGCGCCTGGCGCTGGCCTTCGCGTTCGTCGGCGGGGCAGTCGTCTTGGCGAGCGCGCTGCTGGCACTGCGCGCGGCGCGCAAGCTCGAGGGGCGCGTGACGACGATCAACGCGGCCTATGCAACTGCCGAGCCAGGCGCGATCGGCGCACTTGGCGCGGAGACCGCGCATGACGAGATCGGTCAACTTGCGCGCAACAGCGGCAACGCGCTCGCGCGGCTTGCCGCGCTGGTTGATGCCCAACGGCACATCTCCGATCAGATCGCGCACGAAATCCGAACGCCGTTGTCGCGCCTCGACCGGCAACTCGCGGCGATCGGCAGCCAATCGGCACAGGCCAAGGATGCCATGCTGGCACGCACGCAGATCGCGTCGATCACTGCGCTGCTCGACAGCCTGCTCGACATCGCCGCCAACGAGGCGCGACGCGGTGACCGGCGCGGTCTCACGACTGTCGACCTTAGTGAACTGGTAAGCGCATTCGACGATCTGTACCGGCCAAGTCTCGAAGATGCCGGCCTCCGCTTTAAACTGGCCGTTGAACCCGCTATCGTATTCGAGGGCAACGCGATGGACCTCCGGCGGATGATTTCGAACCTGCTCGACAATGTCATCCGCCACGTTCCGCCCGGCCGGAGCGTCGCGCTCGAGCTTGCCCGTGGTCCAAAGATTACCGTCCGCGACGATGGACCCGGCATTCCCGAACCGCTGCGTGCGCACGTCTTCGACCGGTTCGCGCGGTCCGACGGCGGTGGGCATGGGCTGGGCCTCGCGCTGGTCCGGGCGATCGCCGAACGACACGGTCTAGCAGCGCGTCTGGGCGACGGCGAGGGAACGGCGATCGTGATCGAGCCGGCGGCGGCATGACGATCATCTTGCTGATGACAAGCGCGGCGGCGATGCTGATGCCCGGTGGCATCCCGACGCAGACGCGCGCCGAGGAAGCCGCAACCTTGCTGGCGATGCTGATCGTCGAACCACCGCATGTCCCGCGCAAGGCGCGCGCCGACGCGCTCGACAAGCTCGATCGGATCGGCTTGCGTCCCTCGACGCCAAGCGAGAGCGTGATGGTTGCAACCTGGCGACGCGAAGCTCGCCTGCGGCCGGTCGCGTGGCGTGGCCGTATGCTCGGCCCTGCGTTTCGTCAGGGCCTGCTGGCGGCGGGGCAGCATGTTGAATTCGCACAAGTTTTTTCCGGCGGGCAGCGCGCGACGGTAGCGATGCGGAGCGTGCCTGGCGATCCAATCAGCATGCGCATCACATCGTCGACCGGGGCCTCGGTTTGCATCGAACAGGCGCGCTGCACATGGTTGCCGCGGTTCACCGAGCGTGCGACCGTCAGGCTCGAGAACACCACCGTTTCGCCGGGACGGTTTGTGGTCGTGGTCGATTAAAAGGAAGCAGATGCGTTACGTCGTTGGTTCGCTGTTGCTCGTGATCGGCGGGGCGGCAGTCCCCGCGGAGGGTGCCTTGCCAACTGCATCGTCGGCGGTGCGTTCGTCCGCGACCGAGCTCGACCGATTGCAAGCCGTTGCCGAAGCGGCCGACAACGACGGTCCTGTCGCCGTCGCACGCAAGGCATGGGAAGCGCTGCTGACGGCTGCCAGTCACCCGGCGGCCAAAGGGGGTGCCGTTCATCCCGCCGCCGGTCGCGCGCTTGCCGCGCTCGCCGCGCAGGCGCAAGCCGAGGGGCGCAACGAGGAGGCCGAACGGCTTGCCCGTCAAGCACTGCCGATCCTTCGCGCGGTTCGCGATACCGAACACAATTATTATACCCAGGCGCTGTCGATCATCGCCTGGGTGCAAGCGGCCGAGGGGCGCCCGACGCAAGCGGCCGAGACGTTAGGCGAAGCAACCGCATTCTCGCGAGCTTATATCACCGCCCTTGCCAAAGCGCCCGATGCGGCGGTCGCAATGGCGAGCTCGAACCTCGAGTATACGCTTGGCCAAGTGCAGACGCGGCTTGGCAACCTCGATGCTGCATCGGAAGCCTATCGAACCGCATGGGGGCTGCGTCGCACCGCTTTTGGCAACGATAATCCCGATGCGATCGCGTCACGTTGGAACTACGCGCTGGCGCTGCTGCGTGCCGGGCGCGAGCGCGATGCCGAGATCGAGGCACGCGCGGCGGTAGCGCAATCCGATGCGCACGTCAGTCCTGAGCACCCGACTTACACGCGCACGATCGAGGCGCTTGCGCTGATCCTTTCGCGGGTCGGCCGTCGCGCCGAGGCGGCGGCGCTGGCCGAACGTTCGCTCGACGTGAAACGCCGAACGATCGGCACGGCCCATGTCAATTATTTCGCGGGGCTGACGACCTATGCCGACATTGCGCTGCAGCGCGAACGCTATGGCGACAGCCGCACGGCCTATCTCGAAGCCGCAGCCGGTTATCGCAAGCTGCAGGGTGAAGCGAGTTTCGAAGCACTTCGCGCAACGCTGATGTCGGGCGTCGCCGGTTACGCGGCAGGCGACGCAGCGGCACGGCCAATCCTCGAAAACGCGGTTGCGGCATTGCAGGCGCGCGATCCCAAGGAGCGCCGGGCGGTACTCGACGCTCTTCCGGCACTGGTCCTCGCACGCGAAGATGCGAACGATCGCCCCGCCGCGCATGCGTTGGCGGTCGAGTATCGCGCGATCGTCGCGTCGATCGATCGCAAGCTGCCATCGGTCGTCGCGGAGGCGCAAGCGCTCGTCGTGCTGACCGCGCCGCGTGAAGCGGCGTGGCGCGAGCAGGCGATCGGCGCGGCTGAACGGACGATCGCTGCGGTGCGCGAAGAGGGCTGGCTGGCGCGCAGCGGCGACCTTTCACTGCGCGCACGCGCGGCGCTCGAGGTGGCACTAAGGCTTGCCGTGGAAAGCGACGCTGCCGACACCGGCCTCGGCGCGATGACGATCCTCACGGCGTCGCGGATCGCTTCGGCCAGCCGCGCGCTCGATGCCCGATTGCAATCGCGCGATGCGGCCCTTGGCGAGCGCGTCCGGGCGCTGCAGACCGCGGGCGAGTTTTATCGCAGTAGCGACTCCGCGTGGCTGCGCGCGCTGGCGGCGGGGCAAAAGATACTTCCCGCCGTCATCGAACGGCGCGATTCGGCGCTGCGTGCGGTCGATACCGCGCGCGCGACGCTGGTTCGCGAAAATCCCGATTGGGTCGATGCCAGCGGGCGCGGCTCGATCGGAGTCGACCGCGTTCGCGCCGCGCTCCTGCCCGAGCAAGCGGTGCTCGGCATCGTGCCAAGCTTTCGCTCGGTGTTCGTCGCGGCGATCACGCGCGGTGCGGCGGTGATCGAGCGCGTCGCGGTGCCGCGCGGTGACGCCGAGGCACTGGTCGCAACCTTGCGCACCGAGCTTTCGGGCGCGCAACCGACGTCGGCGACGGCCGCGGCGATCGGGCGCATCCTGCTCCCGCCAGCTATCCTTCGCACGATTGCTGATGCCCGCGCGTTGCGGATCGTTGCCGCCGATGCGTTTGCGGCACTTCCCTACGCCATGCTGCAATTTGGCGACAATAACGAGTCCCGGTCCGCGCTGTGGATCGATCGTTTCGCCCTGTCGACGGGCGCGCTGTTTGCGCCGCCGCGCGGCAATGCCGTGGCAGCGCAAGGGGCGGCGTTCCTGGGCATCGGCGCGCCGACACCATTTGGCGCGGGGACGCCCATGCGCGTGGCGGCGGCGCGTACCTATTTTCGGGGAAGCACGGCGGACGCGACGGCGCTCGCCGCGCTTCCACCACTGCCCGGAAGCGACCGCGAACTGCGCACGGTCGCGCGATCGTTTTCGCACGGCGCGACCACGGTATTGGCAGGAAATCTGGCGAGCGAGGATGCGCTCGCGACGATCGACCTTACCCGCTTCTCGACGATCCTGTTCGCAACGCACGGTTTGGTCGGCGGCGAAATGGACGGCGTCGTCGAACCAGCGTTGGTGCTCGCCAAGCCCGCGCCCGGATCGGCCACCGATGGCCTGTTGACCGCAAGTGAAATTGCGCAGCTTCGCCTCGATGCCGATTGGGTGATCCTGTCGGCGTGCAATACCGCCGCCGGATCGCAGGGTGATGCGCCGACGTTTTCAGGGTTGGCGCAAAGCTTTCGGCAGGCTGGAGCCCGCGCGCTGCTCCTGTCGCATTGGCCGGTCCGCGACGACATCGCTGCACGGATGACGATCTCCATGGTGCGCGACGTTCGCAGCGGGCGGACGCACGCCGACGCGCTGCGGCGGGCGATGCTTGCCGAACGTGCTCGCGGCAATCGCGACCCTTTCCTGTGGGCTTCGTTCGTGCTCGCCGAGTGAGCAGCCCAAGTCGAGTTATCGCACGCGGGACCGATATCTAACACTCCTTGTAACTGGTCAAGCGCGCCCCGCTTCCCCAATCAAGCGCGGCGGTCTCGTAGAGACTGGCTGAATAGGGGATCGGCGCGGTGCACATCAAACGACACGCTGGCGTTGCGCTGATGGGGTTCGCGCTGCTTTTGCCGGTGGCCGCAGCCGCGCAGGCTTCGTCCGAACCGTTGATCGCGCAGGCGATGGCGCTCCACGCGTCGGGGAAGCCGGCCGAGGCCTATGGCTTGCTTGCCCCGCTCGAAGCGACGCGCGCCGGCGATCCGGATTTCGACTATGCGCTCGGGCTTGCCGCAGCCGACAGCGGACGTCACGGGCCGGCGATCGTCGCGCTCCAGCGTGTCCTCGCCGTGCAGCCCAAGAACGCACAGGCCCGTGCCGAGATCGCACGCGTCTATGCGATGGCGGGCGACATCGATACCGCGCGCGCCGAATTCGATACGCTCGTCGCCGACCCGAGCGTTCCCGATCCGGTGCGCCAGCGCTTCAATCGCCTCGTTCGCGATTACGACCGCAAGATCGGCGGGGGCGGGAGCTCGGTGACCGGCTTCGTCGATGCCGAAACGGGCTATGACAGCAACGTCAACGCCGCGACGAATCTGACCTCGTTGACGCTTCCCGCCTTTGCCTTTCTCGGTCCGGCAACGCTTGGCGGCAGCGCGTCGCGGATCGGTGCCGGATTTGCGCAAGTGCAGGGTGGCGTGTCGGGCGAGGTCGGGCTGAACCGCCAGACACGTGCCTATGCTTCGGTGCTCGGCCTCTACCGTGATGCTTTCAAGGGCAGCATCTTCGACCAGGCTGCGCTGACCGGCACCACCGGTATCGCCTATACCGCCGCCAACCGCGACGTCATTTCGCTGTCGGCGCAGGTCCAGCAATTCTGGCTGGCGCGCGATCCTTATCGCACGAGCTATGGTGCCATCGCCCAATATACGCGTGCGCTGAGTGGTGGGCGGGCATTGTCGGTCGCGGGCCAGTACAGCTTTCTCGATTATCGCAACGACCCGCTGCGCAATGCCGACCGCTTCGCGCTGTCGGTCACCTATTCGCAGCGGACGCTGTCGATCGGCGGATCGGGCGGACGCGAAGCGACGCGGCGATCGGCGGGCAACCATCTTTCTTTCACTTTTGCACAGGCGTCGGCGGGGATCGAATATCCGCTGAGCACGCGGCTGGCGCTGACGTCGACGCTGAACGCCGAACATCGCAATTATGATGCGGCAGACCCGCTGTTCCTGCGCGGACGCGTCGATACCCAGATCGACGCATCCATCGGTCTACGCTTCGTGCTGAAGCGCGGGATCAGCGCACGGCCGCGTGTCTCGTACACGCGCAATTTCAGCAACCTCGCGCTTTACGATTACCAGCGCGCGACCGCCTCGGTCTCGCTCCGCGCCGAATTCTAATGACCTTCCCGCGAAAAAAGGCTCCGCCGATGCACTCGACCAAAATCGCCTTCGCTTTCGGAGTGTCGCTGATCGCGCTTGCCGCGCCGGCCCATGCCGCACCGCCATCGGTATTGTTCTCGACCGGGGTGCTCGAGGACGGCAATCCGTTGCAGCGCGGCGAGCTGCCGCCGGGTCTAGTTGCGGTCGCGGGGGGCGTGACGCAGCTGCGTACCGACGATGGTGACATCGTGTCTCTCGTCGGCGATTCCGCATTTTCGGCCAATGGCGACGGCATTCGGGTCGATCGCGGGCGTTTTACCGCGACCGCCGGAGCCGACGGCCTCGCTCGCGTGTCCGTGCGCGGCGCCACCATGATCGACGTCGCAGGACCGGGTGCATCGGCGAGCTTCAACGTCGATCCGGTGGGCCTGCTGACCGGTCGCGGCCTCGCCGGTGCGGTCAGCATTGCCAGCGGCGGCGCAACCCAACGCTTCGATATCGGGCAGGCATTTCGCGTCGCGCTTGGCCAAGCGCCAGCTTCTGCGGTTACGGCGGGTGCGCAACCGGTTTCGGCACCTTTGGCGCAAGCGCTTGCCGACGACGGGACAGACGACGCCATCGGCCTGGCCGGGATCGACGTCGGGCAGAACCCTTTACTCGCTAATTATTCGTCGGCAGGCGCAGCGGCGCTGCTCGGCGACGTGATACGGCTTCAGAACAATGCCAACGCCTTTGACTTCAAGCAGGTCAGCGACGCTTATCTGAACGTCAATCTGGCTTCGGTGAACGCAGGCCAGGCGCTGGGCGCGTTCACCCCGACGCTCGGGGCCTTGGCGCTTGCAAGCTATATCCAGTCGCTTCGTGCCGGCATCGCCGATACGATCGCGTCGGGCGGCAATCCTGCCTATCAGCAGG
>JAYTAR010000088.1:0-1985 GCA_043737455.1 Sphingomonadales bacterium
TTCTTCACGCCCTTGGGCGCTGCGCTGATCGTCTGGTCGAGCAGCATATCGCGCAGCCGCGACCAGCTGGCGCGGTTGAGGATCGAACGCTCGTCGTCGCGATCCTTGGCAAGGCGTTCCTTTTCCTCGGCCTGGATCGCACGCGTCCGGTCGTCGATGTCGATGCCGTGGCGGTTGAACACGCGCACCTCGACGACCGTGCCCGCGACGCCCGGCGGCAGCCGCAGCGAAGTGTCACGCACGTCGCTCGCCTTTTCACCGAAGATCGCGCGGAGCAGCTTTTCCTCGGGCGTCATCGGGCTTTCACCCTTGGGCGTGATTTTCCCTGCGAGAATATCGCCCGGCTCGACCTCGGCCCCGATGTAGACAATGCCCGCCTCGTCGAGGTTGCGCAGCGCTTCCTCGCCGACATTGGGGATGTCGCGCGTGATGTCCTCAGGCCCGAGCTTGGTATCGCGCGCCATCACCTCGAACTCTTCGATATGGATCGACGTGAACACGTCGTCCTTCACGATACGTTCGGAGATCAGGATCGAATCCTCGTAATTATACCCGTTCCACGGCATGAACGCGACGAGGCTGTTGCGTCCCAACGCCAGCTCGCCGAACTCAGTCGACGGACCATCGGCGATGATCTGTCCTTTTTGCACCGCATCGCCAACGCGCACGAGTGGCCGCTGGTTGATGCAGGTGTTCTGGTTCGACCGCTGAAACTTCATCAGCGTGTAGATGTCGACGCCCGAATGGCCTGAATCGACCTCACCGGTCGCGCGAATGACGATGCGCGCGGCATCGACCTGATCGATGATGCCCGCACGTCGTGCACCGATCGCCGCACCCGAATCGCGCGCGACGGTCTCCTCCATGCCGGTGCCCACGAACGGGGCCTCGGCCTGGACGAGCGGCACCGCCTGGCGCTGCATGTTCGATCCCATCAGCGCGCGGTTCGCATCGTCGTTCTCGAGGAACGGAATCAGCGAGGCGGCGACCGACACCAATTGCTTGGGACTGACGTCCATCAGCGTGATCGTGTCGCGCGGTGCCATCAGAAACTCGCCGGCCTGGCGTGACGACACGATATCCTCGATGAAGCCCTTCGACGCGTCGAGCTCGGCATTCGCCTGCGCGATCGTATGCTTGGCCTCTTCCATCGCCGACAGATAGACGACGTCGTCGGTCACCTTGCCGCCCACGATCTTGCGGTACGGCGTTTCGATAAAGCCGTATTTGTTCACGCGGCTGAAGCTGGCGAGCGAGTTGATCAGCCCGATGTTGGGACCTTCGGGCGTCTCGATCGGGCAGATACGGCCATAATGCGTCGGATGGACGTCGCGGACTTCGAAGCCTGCCCGCTCGCGCGTCAAGCCGCCCGGCCCGAGTGCCGACACGCGGCGCTTGTGCGTCACTTCGGACAGCGGATTGGTCTGATCCATGAACTGCGACAGCTGCGACGACCCGAAGAATTCACGCACCGCTGCGACCGCGGGCTTGGCGTTGATCAGGTCGTTGGGCATCACCGTCGAAACGTCGACCGAGGACATGCGCTCCTTGACCGCACGCTCCATGCGCAACAGCCCGACACGGTACTGGTTCTCGAGCAATTCGCCGACCGATCGCACGCGGCGGTTGCCGAGATTGTCGATATCGTCGATCTCGCCCTTGCCGTCCTTCAGCCCCACGAGCGTCTTCACGACCGCGAGGATATCCTCGGTACGCAACGTCGTGTGATCGTCGGGCGCGTCAAGGTCGAGCCGCATGTTGAGCTTGACGCGACCCACCGCCGACAGATCGTAGCGATCGGCGTCGAAGAACAATCCAGCGAACAACGACTCGGCGGTTTCGCGCGTCGGCGGCTCACCGGGACGCATCACGCGGTAGATGTCGCTCAGCGCATGGTCGCGGTCTTCGGCCTTGTCGGCACGCAGCGTGTTGCGCATCCAGGGGCCGGTGTTGACATGGTCGATGTCGAGCAGTTCGAGCCGGTC
>JAYTAR010000089.1:0-1984 GCA_043737455.1 Sphingomonadales bacterium
CGTGCTGATCGGCTAGCGCCCGCGCCGTGCTTCATGCCCCGTCTTCCTGGCGCACCGAAGCGCAGGCGCTGGTCGCGTTGGCGATCCCGCTGATCCTCGCCAACCTCGCGCAATCGGCGATCCACGCGACCGACCTCGTCTTCCTCGGGCATCTCGGCACCGACGCGGTCGCGGCGGGATCGCTCGCGATCAATCTGTACGTGCCGTTTCTGCTTGCCGGGCTCGGCCTGCTCACGGCGGTGTCGCCGCTCGTAGCCGCGGAGCGTGGACGGCGGCGGCATGCGGTGCGTGAGGTACGGCGCACGGTGCGGCAAGGCCTATGGATGGCGGTCGTGCTGTGCGTGCCATGCTGGGCGATCCTGTGGCAGGCCGAACCGCTGCTCCGCGCGCTGGGGCAGGATGCCGCGCTGGCGCGCGATGCGAGTACGTTCATGCGCGTTTTGATGTGGGGGCTGCTACCCTTCTTTATCCAGGTCGTGCTCCGCAATTTCGTCGCCGCGCTCGAACGTCCGGGGTGGAGCACGGCAGTGCTGTTCGTTGCAGTCGCGGTGAATGCGCTGCTCGGCTGGGTGCTGATCTTCGGCCATTTCGGCCTTCCCGCGCTCGGCCTGACCGGCGCCGCGCTGGCGAGTGCGTGCGCGAACTTGTTCCTGTGCGCGTGCATGGTGGCGATCGCGGGTCTGCTCGCTCCATTTCGGCGCTATGTCATCTTTGGGCGCTGGTGGAGGGCCGACTGGCCGCGCTTCGTCGCGCTGGCGCGGGTCGGCCTGCCGATCGCGGCGACGATGACGTTCGAGGTGACGGTCTTCTCGGCAGCGGTATTCGTCATGGGCCTGATCGATCGCGCCTCGATCACCGCGCATGCCATCGCGCTCCAGATCGCGGCGTTCAGCTTCATGGTGCCGATGGGCCTCGCCCAGGCCGCGACCGTGCGCGTCGGGCTCGGCTATGGCGCGGGCGACCGCGTCGCGATCGGGCGCAGTGGCTGGCTGGGGCTGGCGATCGGCACTGTGTTCATGGTCGTGATGGCCGCGATCCTGCTGGCCATGCCACGCACGCTGATCGGCATTTTCATCGATACCGCCAACCCCGCCAATGCCGAGGTCGTCACGCTCGCGGTCGGTTTTCTGATGGTGGCGGCGGTGTTCCAGATTGTCGACGGGGCGCAAGTCGTCGGCGTCGGCGTGCTCCGCGGATTGCAGGATACGACGGTACCGATGCTTTATGCCGCGCTCGGCTATTGGGTCATCGGTATCGGCGTCGGCACGCTGCTGGCGTTTCCGCTAGCGATGCGTGGCCTTGGCGTGTGGATCGGGCTGGCGAGCGGGCTGGCCTTCGTCGCCGTCCTGGTCGTGCTACGCTGGGGGCGGCGCGAGCGGCTCGGCCTCGTCGACTTCCGCTAAGCTTTCGGACGCACTCGCCTCGCTTTCGACCGCCCCGCCATCGCGGAACCAGACCTCGACCGGCCCTGTCAGCCTGATCGTCAGCGCCGCGCCCTTGCGGTCGACCTTCTTGCCGAGCGCCACGCGAACCCACTCTTCGGAAACGCAATATTCGTCGACGTCGTTGCGCTCGACACCTTTGAAACGCACGCCGACCCCGCGTTCCATCGCAGCGCTATCGTGGAACGGCGAACTCGGGTGCGCGGCGAGGCGGTCGGGAGGGGTGTCGCTCATCACCGCCCCCTGCCGCAGCGACGCGCGTTAGGCAACCGCAGGCATGTGCGCCGCGACGAGCGCACGCACGTCGATTCGCGCGCGAAGCTTGGCCGCGAGCAGCGCAGTCCCGCTGATCTTGCGCTGCACGAACAACGTGTCGATCGGCGGGATGTGCCAGGTCGCGCGGTCCTCGGCGATCGCGATCCCCTCGTCGCGAAACGTCGCGATATAGGCGCGGTCGCCAAAGTCGAACAGGTCGGGACGGTTGAGCTCGGCGATGACGACGTCGAACATGCGGTCGAACGCGGCGCGGTGCCGGGCCAGCG
>JAYTAR010000090.1:0-1983 GCA_043737455.1 Sphingomonadales bacterium
ATCGCGACGATGGCGGGGGAGGGGAATGACGCTTCGGTTCCGGTGCCCGACCAGCGGTTCGAAATGACGCCCGTAACGCTGCAACCCTCACCACTTCCCGCACCCGCGACATCGACGCCAGCCGGGACGACTGCCAAGATCACCGTGCGCGAGGCGCTGCGCGATGCGATGGCCGAGGAGATGCGCGCCGATGATCGCGTGTTCGTGATTGGCGAGGAGGTCGCCGAATATCAGGGCGCGTATAAGGTCACGCAGGGTCTGCTCGAAGAATTTGGTGCGCGCCGCGTCATCGATACGCCCATCACCGAATACGGGTTTGCCGGCATTGGTACGGGTGCGGCGATGGGTGGCTTGCGTCCGATCGTCGAATTCATGACGTTCAACTTTGCGCTGCAGGCGATCGACCACATCATCAATTCAGCGGCCAAGACCAACTACATGTCGGGCGGGCAGATGCGCTGTCCTGTCGTGTTTCGTGGCCCGAATGGAGCGGCGACACGCGTGGCGGCACAGCACAGCCACAATTTCGCGGCTTGGTACGCAAGCGTCCCCGGGTTGATCGTGCTGGCACCTTATGATGCGGCGGATGCCAAGGGTCTGCTGAAGTCGGCGATCCGCTGCGAGGATCCGGTCGTCTTCCTGGAGAATGAGCTGCTTTACGGGCGGAGCTTCGACATAGCGGACGGCGAGCACATCGTGCCGATCGGCAAGGCGCGTGTGATGCGCGACGGGAGCGATGTCACGATCGTGACCTACTCGATCGGCGTCGGGCTCGCGCTTGAGGCCGCCGAGACCTTGGCCGGGCAAGGGATCGCTGCGGAAGTGATCGACTTGCGCTCGCTGCGTCCGCTCGACGGCGCAATGGTGCTCGCCAGCTTGAAAAAGACCAATCGCATGGTCGTCGTCGAGGAAGGGTTTCCCGTTTGCGGTATCGCCAGCGAGATCGCGGCCTTGGTCATGGAACACGGCTTCGACGATCTTGACGCGCCGGTCCTGCGCGTCGCGAATGCCGACGTGCCCTTGCCCTATGCCGCGAACCTTGAGCGCGCCGCACTCGTCACTGCCGACCGTGTGGTCGAGGCGGTGCGAAAGGTTTGCTACCGCTAACTCAGGTTGCCGACAACGCCGTGCATAGTGATTGCGGCGCGAGTTGCCCGGTTAGCGGACTGTTTGGGTTGGTTATGCCGACGAGGTTGCCGTTCTGGTCGGCGGCATCCTGATCGCGATTGTCGCGAACCATATAGGCGTTGCCATAGGTCACGACGCGCTGCGATGAATTAAAGATCGACTGCAAGGTCTTGCCGGTCGGCGCGCTGCTCCACAGGAACGGGTAGAGCGGCTGATAATCATAATTGATCTCGACGTAGATGACAGGATTGGCCGCAGTCGAAGTGACGCGAGCGGTCGCCGGCCCCATGCCGAGAAACGCCGTTCCTGTCGCTCCGGTACCCGCGGTTCCGTAAGCCGACCCGACGTTCTTCAGGCCCTTGCAACGCTGCCACGAGATCCACTGACCGCCAGCGGAATTCGTTTGCAGACTAGAGATAATGATGCGGCCGTTGGTCGTTAGCCCAAGGCCGGCTGAAGCGATCCGAGCACCCGCGATTGCATCGTTAACGTTAGCCTCGGTCAATTGCGTCTGCGATAGCCCACTGTCGAGCCCGACGCGCGACAAGGTGTCGGCGGTCTGCATGGCGATCTGGCTCAGTTGCATGCGCGCGAGCGCGAGCTTCGACATCTCGGTTCCGTACATTCCGACCGCGAGGACGAGCGGCGCCACGAACGCAAATTCGGTCAGCGCCACTCCGCTGGTGTCGCGTTTCAGGCGCCGAAGGCCAGCAGCAAACGTCACGGTGTGCACACGACGAGCGGGGGCGCATAGACGGCGTAAGGCTGATTGCGCAGCAGCGTCGACGCGCTGAGACTCATCATCGTCGACATCGGCGAAGTCTGCGCGCCGGGAAACATGTTGAGAAGACTGGG
>JAYTAR010000091.1:0-1979 GCA_043737455.1 Sphingomonadales bacterium
GCGCTGTTCGCCGATCGCGGGCAGTGGGACGCGCGTCGTGCGCGAGCGCGTGCGTTCGTCGAGGCCGAGCGCGACTGGGCGACGAACGTCGCGCGTTACGAACCCGTTTACCAACGTCTGCTAGGCACGCGGGTGGTATAAGGACCCACGCATGGCGAAATCGACCCGTCCCCTCCGCAAGCGCCAGGTGCCGCTGGCTCCGATCATCGGTGCGATGTTCGGCGCAGCGGCGGCGATCCTCGTCGTGGCGACACCGCTCGCGCTGCTCGAGCGCGGCGTGGTGGCGAGCGGCATCGCCGATCTGGTCGCGTTCGCGCAGCCCCCGCTGGGGATGAAAGCGCGCGCGGTGCTGGTGATGCTCGCGTTCATGCTGGCGGGCGGGGCGACGGCGCTGCTCGTGTTGCTCGCCGAACGCGTTACGGGTGCCAAGCGAACGCGCAGGCCGCAACTCGACGACGAGCTCGACCTCCACCCCTATGCCGACCCGGTCGTTGCGCCGCCGATGACAGGGCGCAAGCCGATCTTTGCCGATCGCGAACTTGGGGCTCCCTTCATGTCCGACGAAGTGATCGCGCGTGCGCCGATAAACTATAGCGAGCGCGAACCTGACGCTGCGCCCGAGCTTGAGCCCGAGCCCGAGCGCGAGGCCGAGCCTGCGCCCGAGACCCAGCCTGCGTCCCAGCTGATCGTGTCACCGATTGCGCCCGACGTGCTCGACTTGCCCCCCGTGGTAGAGAAGCTCGTGCTCGATACGCCTCCCGTAGCAGAGGGCCCCGACCTGCTTGACACCCCCGTTCCGGCGCCGTTGTCGGACGACACCAGCCTCGACACGCTTATTCGGCGGCTCGAGGCCGGGATGGCACGGCGCACCGATCCGCGTCCGCCGACGCCTGCCGCTGCGCCACCGGTCGCGGTGCGTGACTGGCCGCCACGCGCCGCGTCCGACAGTTCGGAGGACGCCGCGCCGCGTGGTGCGCTGCGGTGGTCGGCACGCTAGCTTCATTCCTCGACCGTCAGCACTTCGATTTTCATCCGCGTGCCGCGCTCG
Source organism: Sphingomonadales bacterium (assembly GCA_043737455.1). Classification (GTDB taxonomy): domain Bacteria; phylum Pseudomonadota; class Alphaproteobacteria; order Sphingomonadales; family Sphingomonadaceae; genus Sphingomonas_O. The sequence continues at coordinate 1,049 of JAYTAR010000091.1, forward strand.
CATGGCGTGCAGCCCATGACCGCGATATCGGCGACGAAGCCACTGCGCAGCGGCAGCTCGGCCTCGGCGATCTCCGCAACGAACGGCTCGGTCGCGACGCTGGGGGGAACGGTGAAGACGAGCTGATGCCGCGCGCCGACGAAGGTCGCGCTCATCCACGGGACGCTGCGCATCGTGACATCCCCGAGCGGCGCACCCAGGCGGTCGCCGAAAATCGTCAGCAATTGGTGCGCGGGATCGCGCGGCATCACCGTGCACGCTCGATATAGGCGAGCACGCGCGTAACCATGCGGTTGCCCGGCGTCCGTCCGCGCCGCAGATCATGGACAAGGCGCGGGTCGCGCACCGTCTCGCGACCGAAGCGCGTCGGCGGCATGCCGGTTTTTCGCAAATACGCTTCGATCCGCATCAGCAGCATGGTGTGACTCCCTCGATCTGGTTGCCTCGGCGATTCGCTAGGCATTTCCCTATCTCCGAGGCATTTTCCTACTTGTCTGGCGTTATTATACTTGACGTACCCACGCAAAGGCGTATGTATGAAGAATGACCAGCGCCCTTTCATCTCAGCACTTCCACAACGAAGAAGCCGCCTACACTTACGTTGAGGCCCGCATTTGGCCGGAGGGCCCTGTCTGCCCGCACTGCGGCGGCGTCGAGCGCATCAGCAAGATGCAGGGCAAAAGCACCCGCATTGGCGCTTACAAGTGCTACCAGTGCCGCAAGCCGTTTACCGTGAAGATCGGCACCATCTTTGAGGCCTCGCACGTCCCGATGAACGTTTGGCTTCAGGCGATGTATCTAATCGCTGGCAGCAAGAAGGGCATTCCGAGCAACCAGATGCACCGCACTCTTGGCGTTACCTTGAAAACCGCTTGGTTTATGTCGCATCGTATCCGCGAAGCAATGCGTTCGGGCGATCTGACCCCGTTTG
>JAYTAR010000092.1:0-1974 GCA_043737455.1 Sphingomonadales bacterium
GTGGCCGAAGATTTACAGAACGACAGCTTGGGCGTGTGCTTGTTTTAGGGATCGTTCAGCACGGAGTTCAGACGATGAACGCTAACGTGCCTAGCCAACTCCTCCCCACAACCATTCAGAACCAGGGCGCGCCCGTCACCTTCGCATTGCCGCAGCTCATCGTCGTCCAGCCCTGCTCGCGCAGATAGGCGACGTTTATCGCGGGCGCGGTGCAGGTGATCCGGCGCGCGCCGTCCTGGAACAAGTCGATGTCGATTGTGACGGTCAAGGGCTTTGCCCCCAGCGTTTTCATCGTCGCCTCGAAATTGGCGAATTGCGGGCACGCGATCGCCGATTTCGCCTTGGCCGCCACGCAATTCCATTCGGCGACGGGATAATAGAGATAGGTGCCGCGCACCGTGCCGCCGGGCACGTCGATAATCTCGTCAGTCTGCTCGATTGCGAGAAACCCCGGCAGCACGATGCACCGCGCGCGGACATCGCATTTGTCGGCGTCGGCCTTGTCGGTGAAGATCGGGTTCACCGTTCCGCCATAGCGAAACTTTGGCCCTTCGGCGATCGGCGACAGGCTGGCATCCATCATTACGTCGCCGTGTTGCGAGTCGGCGGCGTTGATCATCGCTAGACGGACAGCGATCGTCAGGACCGCGCGGTCGCCCTCGCCATCGCGGTAGAGCGTCAGCTGCTCGGGCGGCTGCACGACCACGACCGACCCACGCGTCGCATAGAACGCATTGATCGCAGCAAGCGTGATCGCGAGAATGAAGCCCGCCGATGCCACCAAGACCTCGGCGTTGAAGACCCGGCGCTCGCGGGCGCTGACCACTTTGTCACCGTCATCGTCGGCGAGATATGTCGTCACCTCTTCGATCATCGCTGCCCCCGGCTTGATGCCCGTCGGTGGAATCGTTACGCTTTGCAGGCAAAGCCGTCGAGGGGGCATGAATGAACCGGACAATCGCGCAACTGGCTGTTTTCGGCCTTGTCTTGACGCCTGCCGTACCGGCGTCGGCGCAGTCGTATCCGCTCGAGGTCGTTCAGTTCGTCGGCGGTCTCGACCAGACGGCGGAGTTCACCGGACCGGTGGCGGTCGTCTATGACGGCGACGGCAAGCCGGTGTTTCGAAGCCCGCGTAGCTTCATCCTTTCGCAGACCGGCAACGCGGCGGGGCGCGTATTCGCCTGGGATCTAACGCGCAAGAAGGTACGCGTGAGTCTGGCGGGCAAGCCGCAGGTCTGGCTCGCGTGCAGCGAGCTGAAGGCGATGACACTCGCCTGCTCAACCTCGCTGCGCATCGCGAGCGACGGCGCGCTGGTGGTCGCGGGAACCGGCACCGGCGGCGCGGTGCGTGGCGGCGGATCGGGTGAGCCCGACCCGGTCGCGCTCGGCCGCATCCCCAATTGTCCGGGCGATCCGCGCTGCCCGTAGAGCGTGCCCGTCAGACCGGGTGGCTACTGGCAAAGTCGTTCGGCCAGATGAAATCGGTGTACGTGATCGAAATGCTGAAGTCATGCGCGCGCACCGGCACTGTCAGACTAACCAGCATTTGGTTCGTCCGGCATTTTTTGGCCAGTGAATGGCTCAAATCAACCTCATTTTATCGGGAACAGATGCAGATCGATAACAGTACCGAAAAACGGTGTATATGACTGGCGCCCGCGAACCTAGCTGGGAAATAGCGGTGCATTAGCTTTGACAGTACCTCGGAAAGAGATAGCGGGTCATAACTCGACGCTCTTGCACTGCAACGATATCAACATCACAACCTCACCCCAAAGCAGCTGTTATTGTGAGTGTAAGCGGCAGCTTCCGAAGTATCCAGCGGTAGTATCACGCCCGTACCAAGATTACCCCGGCGCTTGAAGCGACCGTGATGGTGCTGTTAGTCTAACGCGAACTCGTCTCTCCACAATGGAGCGCGGTCTTTGATCGTGGCGGGTCAGGCAGCGATTTGACGCCAGTTGGCGAGTGCTG
>JAYTAR010000093.1:0-1974 GCA_043737455.1 Sphingomonadales bacterium
GATCTGGCGGCGCGGATCACAGAGGCGGTGACGAGCTATGCTGGGGAAGTTAAGGAACGAGCGTTTCCGACAGAAGCGGAGACGTATCGGCCCAAACCATAAGCGGCCGACCTACTAAAGGCGCTTGTCTTCGATGGCGCGGATTGCGGCAAGCAGGGTCGGCATTGTATCCTCGGCTGCCGTGATGACACCGTCAATCTTCTCGCCGACCTGCCTCGGTTTGGCGCCACTATTATCGTAAAACCAGGCTCGGTCGGCCTGATCGGCGAACCATTGGAACTGGTTCAACGACTTCCAGTAGCGGCGTCTGACATCATCGTCAGCAACCGCGTGCCCGCCCTTCGCAATCCGGAATTTTATTCGCTCGATTGAGCGGTCGGGACTGTCGAGGACGACGTAGATCATCCATACTAGGAAATTCAGCTTTTTGGCCTTGACGACGAGACGACGATATTTGTCCGTCGACAGGACCGTCTCGACGCCAATTGTCTTGTGGACATCGATTGATGCTTCGAGCCACTGCTCGATCCGAATAACGGCTGTCAGATTTGCATCGCGAAGCGGACCTCCCTCGACTTCCTGGATCCGGGCCGCAAGCAGATCCGGATTGACGATCCAGACCGACCGACCATCCCATTCCAGATCAGCATCGAGATACACGCTGCTTTTGCCTGACCCATTCGGGCCGGCAACGATCAGAAAAACAGGTTGCTCAGATTTTAGCGGGGTCACGGTCAAGGACGCCCGTGGCGCGTTTGTTTTCGCGGCGTGCCTTGGATACGTTTTTTGTGAAAACATAGGTCAGGTCACTGCCGAAGGTCTCGCTTTGGCCGTCGAGCGTGCGCATCGTCAGAAACTGTCCGGACGCGGCGTCGCGGACGCGCTTCTCGCCAACCATCGGTGCCTTTGATGCGGCTCTCCCGAGCTTCCTATCGGCCTTTACGAAAACCACCTTGGACATAAGCTCTCCAGTCAAGCCTAGGACATAGGCAATTCCCGCTCGGGAGGGAAGATGCCCGGCCAGCGCCCGAGTGTAGCTGGTCGGGGCCATTTCGTTTTCATCTGCATGAGATCAGGCACGACCCCCCCTTTGCCTTTGCCCGCCCCGCCCGCTAGGACGCGCAGCGCCAGCGTGCGTTCATGATTTGTGGGGAAAGGCGCCCCCATACCGCCGGATGAGGACAAGACTTGGCGATTGCCCCCGAAAACAACGAAACCTTCCTGCGCGAAGTCGACGAGAATCTGCGCCGCGACCAGATGCAGGCGGCGGCCCGGGCCTATGCCAAATGGGTCATCCTCGCGGTCATATTGTTGCTCGTTGCCATCGGCGGCTGGCTCTACTGGCGTGACCAGCAGGCCAAGCAGGCCGCGGTCGACAGCGAGGCCCTGTCCGCGGCGATCGACAATATCAGCACCGGCAATGTCGCCCCCGTCGCGGGTCAGCTCGCCCCGCTCGAACAGGCGGGTGCCGATGCGATCAGCGTGTCCGCGCGCCTGACCAGCGCCGCCCTCGCGCTCCAGCAGAACGACCGGCCCAAGGCACTCGCCATCTACCAGGCCGTCGCTGCCGACAGCGGCGTCGCCGCCCCGTGGCGCGACCTCGCCACCGTCCGCCAGACCGCGCTCGAGTTTGACGCGCTGCAGCCGCAGGCGGTGATCGACCGCCTTGCCCCGCTCGCCAAGCCCGGCGCGCCGTGGTTCGGCAGTGCCGGCGAAATGACCGCGCTGGCGCTGCTCAAGGCGGGGCGCAAATCCGAATCGGGCCGCCTGTTCGCCGCCATCGCCGCCGACAAGTCGGTCCCCGACACCATCCGCGGCCGCGCCGTCCAGATCGCCAGCACGCTCGGCGTCGACGCCAGCGCCGCGCTCCCCGCTTCCGCCCAGTAAGGACTCTTCGAATGACTCGTTTCCATCGACTGACCGCGGTGCTGATGATGGGCGCGGCCCTCGCCGGGTGCAGCATCCTCAATCGCG
>JAYTAR010000094.1:0-1969 GCA_043737455.1 Sphingomonadales bacterium
GCGTGCCTTCGGCTCGACTGCGGCCTTCCCGAAGTGTCCGCGCTGCGGCTTCGCGACGTTCTTGGCCTTGGCGACACCCGCACCCAACTGCACCGCGACATAGCCGTCGCGATCGGTGGTACGCTGCGAAATTACCTGGTTGCCCTCCAGCGCCAGGACAGTGACGGGCACATGGCGCCCATCGTCCTGAAACAGACGGGTCATCCCCATCTTTCTGGCAATCACTCCGGTCCTCACGACCTATTCTCCAAATGCTAGAGGCGCACGGGAAACCCGCGCGCTTTGCCTGCCCAAATGTCGATACGTGCCCCGTCCGGGCTTTTTCTCACACGAGCTGTGGAGAAGGACGGGGACGCGGGCCTGAGCTCAGAACTGGTCCTGGCTCAGCGGTATCCCTTGATTCGAAGCGCAGCGCCTACGCCAGCCTGATCTCGACGTCTACCCCCGCAGCCAGATCGAGCTTCATCAAAGCATCGACCGTCTGCGGCGTCGGCTGCACGATATCGAGCAGCCGCTTGTACGTGCGAACTTCAAACTGCTCACGCGACTTCTTGTCGATGTGCGGCCCACGGTTCACCGTGAATTTGTCGATGTGTGTAGGCAATGGGATTGGGCCGCGGATCAGCGCGCCGGTCCGCTTGGCAGTGTCGGCGATGTCGCCGGTCGCCTGATCAAGCACCCGGTGGTCGAACGCCTTCAGGCGAATGCGAATATTCTGCGTGTCCATGATCTCACCGATGCGAAAGAGCCAACTTCCTCGAAGGGAAGCCTGTATTCATGCAACAGTAGAAACCCTGGAGCTGGGCGCGTTACCCACTGCCACGGCTCCTGCGATTGCAGGAGTACATCCTAACTAAATACAGTCGAGCCGCGCAGCTGCTTCAAGACAGCTACGCGGCTCTAAAACTTCACTACTACTTCGTGATCGATGCGACAACCCCTGCGCCGACGGTACGACCACCTTCGCGGATCGAGAAGCGCAGACCCTGCTCCATCGCGATCGGTGCGATCAGCTTGACGCCCAGCTTCACATTATCGCCTGGCATGACCATTTCGGTGCCCTCTGGGAGGACAACTTCGCCGGTCACGTCGGTTGTACGGAAGTAGAATTGCGGACGATAATTGGCAAAGAACGGCGTGTGACGACCGCCCTCGTCCTTGCTCAGCACATAGACTTCCGAATCGAACTCGGTGTGCGGCTTGATCGAGCCGGGCTTGCACAGCACTTGGCCGCGCTCGACCTCTTCGCGACCAACACCGCGGATCAACGCACCGATGTTATCGCCCGCCTGGCCCTGATCGAGCAGCTTGCGGAACATCTCGACGCCGGTAACGACGGTCTTGCGCGTGTCCTTGATGCCGACGATCTCGACTTCCTCGCCAACTTTGACGATGCCGGTCTCGACACGGCCAGTAACGACAGTGCCGCGACCCGAGATCGAGAACACGTCCTCGATTGGCATCAGGAACGGTCGATCGAGTGGCCGCTCGGGCTGCGGAATCCAGCTGTCTACCGCCGCCATCAATTTCTGCACGGCATCGTGACCGAGTTCAGGGTTGGTGTCGTTCAACGCACAAGTCGCCGAACCCAGGATGACCGGGATGTTGTCGCCGTCGAAGTCGTACTTCGAAAGCAGTTCGCGAATCTCCAACTCGACCAGCTCGAGGATCTCGGCATCGTCGACCAGATCAACCTTGTTCATGAACACGACCATCTGCGGCACGCCGACCTGTTTCGCCAGCAGGATGTGCTCGCGCGTCTGCGGCATCGGGCCGTCGGTCGCCGATACAACGAGGATCGCGCCATCCATCTGCGCGGCGCCGGTAATCATGTTCTTCACATAATCGGCGTGGCCCGGGCAATCGACGTGCGCGTAGTGACGCGCCGCGGTCTCATATTCGACGTGCGCGGTTGAAATCGTGATGCCGCGCTCGCGCTCCTCAGGAGCCTTGTCGATATTGGCATAGC
>JAYTAR010000095.1:0-5043 GCA_043737455.1 Sphingomonadales bacterium
ATATTGTCGTCGATCAGCCGCGCCGCCATCCGGCGCGTGAGGTACAGGATCGCCGCCTTCGACGCCTGATAGCTATAGGTATCCCACGGGTTAAGCCGCTGGCCGTCGATCGAGCCGATGTTGATGACCTTTGCAGGACGGCTGGGCGACGCCGCGGCCTTCAAGGCAGGGAACAGCGCCTGCGTCAGGAAGAACGGCGACTTGACGTTCAGGTCCATGACCTTGTCCCACCCTTTTTCCGGAAAGGTCTCGAACGCCTCGCCCCACGCCGCGCCAGCGTTGTTGACGAGAATGTCGAGCTTGTCCTCATGTTCGGCGAACTGCGCCGCTAGCGCCTTGCACCCCGCGACGGTCGACACGTCCTGCGGCAGCGCGATGCAGTTCGGACCCAGCTCCTCGGCGGTCGCGAAGCACACATCCGCCTTGCGCGCCGTGATGTAGACCTTCGCGCCCTGCGCGATGAACCCTTGCGCGATCCATTTGCCGATGTTGCGACTGCCCCCGGTGACGAGCGCGACGCGGCCATCGAGACGAAAAAGTGCGTTGGTGTCCATCGTATCAGTCCTCAATAACCGCTCAACCGCGCGACGCGCTCGGCGTGGAAGCGCGCGTCGCCGAAGAATTCCTCGAGCGCGCGATCGCGCTTCATGTACAACCCAATGTCATATTCGTCGGTCATGCCGATGCCACCATGCATCTGTACGCCCTCCTGAACGCTCAGCAGCACCGCGCGTCCGGTCTTGGCCTTGGCGACCGCCACGGCGAGTTCGGCCCGCGGGTCGTCCGCATCGAGCAATTGCTGCGCCTTGAGCACGGTCGAGCGCGCTACTTCCATCTCGCCATAGAGATGCGCGGCGCGGTGCTGGAGCGCCTGGAATTCGCCGATGACGCGTCCGAACTGCTTGCGCTGCTTTAGATAATCGACCGTCATGGCCATCGCCGCCGACCCCACGCCGATCATCTCCGCCGCCGCGCCCACGCGCCCCGCGTCGAGCAGCTTGGTCAGCACCGCCCAGCCGCCATCAACCTCGCCGATCACCGCATCGGCGTCGACCTCGACGTTCTCGAACGTCACTTTCGACGCGAGCGACGCATCGACCAGACGCCGCGGATCGGCGCTCTGCCCCGCGTCCTTGCGCACTGCGAACAAGGTCAGCCCATCGGTCTCGCCCGCTGCCCCTGCTGTCCGCGCCGCCACGATCATCATGTCGGCGACATGGCCGTTCAGCACGAAACTCTTTTGTCCGGACAATCTGAAGCCATTGCCCGAACGTTGCGCGAACAGGCTGGTCTGGACAGGCGCGTGCTTGGCGCCCTCGTCGATCGCGAGCGCGACGATCGCGCCACCGCTCGCGATCTGCGGCAGCCATTCCTCGCTCAACCGCCCGCTTGCCTTCAGCGCCTCGACCGCGGCGACGGCGGTCGTCAAAAATGGCGACGGCGTCAGGTTGCGCCCGATTTCCTCGAGCACGATCCCGGCCTCGACATGGCCGAGCCCCAGCCCGCCGTTCGCCTCGGGCACCATGATGCCGGTAAACCCCATTTCGGCGAATTGCGTCCAAAGCTCACGGCGGAACCCGGTCGCGTCGTTGGTGTCGCGTAGCTCGCGCAGATGCTTCACGGGTGCGGCGTCGAGCAGGAACGGCTTGACGGTATCGGCGAGCATCGTCTGGTCTTCGGTATGGTAGAGCGGCATATTTACTCCTTCTCCCCTCCCGCCTGCGGGAGGGGTGGCGCGAAGCGACGGGGTGGGGTTGAAAGCTCGAACGGCCCACCCCGCTTGCTTCGCAAGCTACCCCGCCCGCAAGCGGGAGGGGAAACGATGTTCAACCCCCCGGCAGTTCCAGGATGCGTTTGGCGACGACTCCCAGCATGATCTCGCTCGTGCCGCCTTCGATGCTGTTCGCCTTGGTGCGCAGCCAGTGGCGCGCCTTGGCCCCGCCGCCCTCGCCTTCCCATTCGAGCGCGTCGCTGCCGCCGGCCGCCATGATCAGTTCGTGGCGGCGCTTGTTCAGCTCGGTCCCGACGTACTTCATCATGTTGGGCGCGGCCGGATGGTTCTTACCCGCCTTCAGCTCGTCGACGAAACGCTCGCTCATCGCGCGATAGGCCATCACCTCGACGTCGAAATTCGCCATGTCGGCACGCAGCACCGGCTCTTCGGCGGCCACGTCTTTGAACTGCGCGCCGATCGACATCATGTCGGTGCCCAGACCGCCGCCCGAGATCATCTCGCGCTCATGCCCGAGCAGATATTTGGCGACATCCCAACCGCGGTTCAGTTCGCCGACGATCTGGTCCTTAGGCACCTTCACATCGTCGAAGAACGTCTCGCAGAACGGTGAATTGCCGCTGATCAGCAGGATCGGCTTGGTCGTAACACCCGGCGACTTCATGTCGAATAGGAGGAAGCTGATGCCCTGATATTTGTTCGTCTTGTCGGTCCGCACGAGGCAGAATATCCAGTCGGCCTTGTCGGCGTAGCTCGTCCAGATCTTCTGGCCGTTGACGACCCAGTGATCGCCTTGATCGTCACCATAGGTCTGGAGCGAAACCAGGTCGGACCCCGACCCCGGCTCCGAATAGCCCTGGCACCACCTGATTTCACCGCGCGCGATCTCGCCGAGCAGTCGAACCTTTTGCTCTTCGGTCCCGAACTTGAGCAAAGCCGGCCCGAGCATCCAAATGCCAAAGCTCGACAGCGGCGAGCGGCAGCGCAACTTCGCCATTTCCGCGCGCAAGATCTTCGTCTCGGCCGGGTCGAGCCCGCCGCCGCCATAGGCCTTGGGCCAGTCGGGCACCGTCCAGCCGCGCGCGGCCATGACGTCGAGCCACTGCTTTTGCGCTGGCGATTTGAACACAGCCTCGCGCCCGCCCCAGCAGGCATCGTCTTCGCTGCGCACCGGCTCGCGCATTTCGGGCGGACAATTCGCTTCCAGCCAGCTGCGCGTTTCCGCGCGGAATGTCTCAAGATCGGCCATCAACGCTCTCCTTAATTTTGCCAATGTGCTATGCCTGCTTGACGTGCACGGCAAGCGCGATCTGTGCGCGGGCGCGTGCCGTAGCGGCAGCGGGATCGCAATTGACCCCCCGGCCCTCGCGACCCATCGTGTGGTCGAGAGGAACGGCATGAACGAGCGACTCGCATGATCGCCGGGGCGACCAAAGTCCCGCTCGGCATCAAGCTTGCCTATGGCCTCGGCGCCGCCGCTTACGGGATCAAGGACAACGGCTTTTCGGTCTTTCTGCTGATCTTTTACAATCAAGTTATCGGACTGTCCGCAAGCGCGGTCGGCATCGCGATCGCCATCGCGCTGGTGTTCGATGCGATGATCGACCCCGTGCTGGGCGTGCTCAGCGACCGGACGCACACGCGATGGGGGCGACGGCATCCCTGGCTCTACGCCTCCGCACTTCCCATCGCGCTGACGTGGCTGCTGCTGTGGCATCCGCCGCAGGGCACGCAGACGCAAGTGCTCGCCTATCTCGTGCTCGTCGCCGTGCTGACGCGCGCGGCGATCGCGACCAATGAAGTGCCAAGCCTGGCGATGGCCCCCGAACTGACGCTCGACTATGACGAACGCACATCGGTGCTGCGCTACCGCTACCTGTTCGGCTGGCTCGGCGGCATGATCATGCTGATGCTCGCGTACGGCGTGTTCCTGGCGCCGCCGATCGGCGCACCGACGGGGCCAAAGGCGCTCGACGGCTATCAGGCTTACGGCCTGTTCGGCGGCATCGTGATGGCGTTGACGGTGCTGATCTCGGCACTCGGCACCCATCGTCGCATGGCGAAGCCGCCGCTAAAGCGGATCGCGCCAAAGCCGGTGCGCGCAATTCTCGCCGACATGCGCCAGACGCTGTCGAACCGCGCCTTCGTCATCCTGATGGTGTCGGGCATCCTGATCTACACCAATCAGGGCGTCGGCTTTGCGATCTCGCAGTATAATCTGACATATGTCTGGCAGTTCGGCGCGCGCGAGTTCCTCGGCTATTCGGTCGCGCTCATCGTCGGCGTTGTCGTGATCTTTGCGATCGTCTCGCCGATCGGCAACCGCCTCGGCAAGGTGCGCGCGTCGGCCATGTTCATGATCGTGTCGGCATTGCTGGTGTGTTCGTCGTACGTCCTGCGCCTGTTGGGGCTGATGCCGCCCCTCGGCACTTCGGCGCTGTTCTGGACGTTTCTCGTGCTGAACACCACCGGGACCGCGGCGGGGATCGGCGGCATGATCCTGGGCGCATCGATGATGTCCGATGTGGTCGAGGCTTCGGAAGAACGAACCGGACGCCGCGAGGAAGGCCTGTTTTTTGCGGGCGCGCTCTTCATGCAGAAATGCGCGAGCGGCCTCGGCATTCTGGTGACCGGCTTGATCCTGACCGCCTCCGCCTTTCCCACCGGGGCTTCGGCGAAAGCGGTGCCGGCCGACGTGCTCAATCACTACACGCTGATCTTCGTCGTCGTCACGCTGCTGCTTTCCTTTGCGGCGGCGGCGATGGTGCTGCGCTTTCCTTTCGGGCGTGCCGAACATGACGCGCGACTGGCCCGGCTGGTGCCCCCATTGCCGTAGCGGCAGGCGATGCAGGGTTGCAAAGCGGGGATTCGCGGGCCTAGCAGCCTGTCAAACACGGAGAGAGCGAGCATGGATTTCGACCTGACCGACCGCCAGCGTTACTGGCGCGACCGTGTCCGCGATCAGATGGCCGCGCATGTTTTTCCGCGCGAGCCTGATTATTACGCCGAGCAGGCAAGCGGCGACCGCTGGAAGGTGCTGCAGGTGGTCGAGGAGGAGAAGGCACGCGCGAAAGCGGCAGGCATTTGGAACCTGTTCATGCCGCCTTCGTCGGGGCGCACGCCCGTCGACGATACCTTCGAATTCGAGGGGCCGGGGCTGACCAACCTCGAATATGCGCTGTGCGCCGAGGAGATGGGCAAGGTCGGCTGGGGCAGCGAGGTCTTCAACTGCTCCGCTCCCGATACCGGCAACATGGAGGTGTTTCACCGTTACGGCACGCGCGACCAGAAGGACCGCTGGCTGAAACCGT
>JAYTAR010000096.1:0-5035 GCA_043737455.1 Sphingomonadales bacterium
CGCCAAAAGGCTTCGAGCACGCTGCGCCAGTCGGCACGCCCGCCCGACACTTCGTCGAGGCTTTCCTCGAGCCCGGCGGTATAGTCATACCCAACGTAACGCTCGAAGAAGCGTTCGAGGAACGCCGTCACCAGCCGCCCGCTCTCGCTGGGCGCGAAGCGGTTCTTGTCGGTGGTGACGTAGGCGCGGTCCTTCAAGGTCTGCAGGATCGACGCATAAGTCGAGGGGCGGCCGATGCCGAGCTCCTCCATCTTCTTGACGAGTGTCGCTTCCGAATAGCGCGGGGGCGGCTGCGTCGAATGCTGCTCGGCGACGACGCCGCGCTTAGATGGTGCATCGCCGCTGCGCAGTCGCGGCAGGCGCGTCTCGTCCTCGGCCTTTTCGTCGACGCCCTCCTCGTACAGCGCGAGATAGCCGGGGAAGAGCACGACCTGCCCCGTCGCGCGCAGTCCGGTCTGTCCGGTGCCGTCGAGCAGTTCGACCGTCGTACGCTCGAGCCGCGCCGACGCCATCTGGCTTGCCATCGCGCGCTTCCAGACCAAGTCGTAAAGGCGCGCATGATCGCCCGATCCTGCGCGGTCTTTTCCGAAGTCGGTCGGGCGGATCGCCTCATGCGCTTCCTGCGCGTTCTTCGCCTTGGTCTGGTAGACGCGCGGTTTGTCGGGGACATATGACGCGTCGTAGCGGTTCGCGATGGCGCCACGCGCCGCGGTGATCGCGCTGCCGTCCATCTGCACACCGTCGGTGCGCATGTAGGTGATCGCGCCGTCCTCGTAGAGCCCCTGCGCCAGGCGCATCGTGTGGCTGGCGGAGAAACCGAGCTTGCGCGACGCCTCCTGCTGCAGCGTCGAGGTCGTGAACGGCGGCGGCGGGTTGCGCGTGAGCGGCTTGGTGTCGACGCTAGCAACGGTGAAGCGGCCTGCCTCGACCGCCGCCTTGGCCGCTTGCGCATCGCCCGCATTGCCGATCGTCAGCCGCTCGATCTTGCCGCCGCGCCACTTGACCAGTCGCCCGGTAAAGCTGGTGCCGTCATGCTCGAGTTCGGCGGCGACCGACCAATATTCCTGTGCGCGGAACGCTTCGATCTCGCGCTCGCGGTCGACGACGAGGCGCAGCGACACCGATTGCACGCGCCCCGCCGACTTGGCCCCGGGTAGTTTGCGCCACAGCACCGGCGACAGCGTAAAGCCGACGAGATAGTCGAGCGCGCGGCGTGCCCGGTACGCGTCGATCAGATCGTCGTCGAGCGCGCGCGGCGCCGCCATCGCCGACGTCACCGCCGCCTTGGTGATCGCGTTGAAGGTGACGCGCTGCACGTCGGCGGGTAGCAATTTCTTCTTGGCGAGCACTTCGCGGACATGCCAGCTGATCGCCTCGCCCTCGCGGTCGGGGTCGGTCGCCAGGATCAGCCGGTCGACGCCCTTGACGGCATCGGCGATTGCTTTGAGCTGCTTGGCCTTGTCGGCGTAATTCTCCCACTCCATCGCGAACCCGTCGTCGGGGTTGACCGAGCCGTCGCGCGGAGGAAGGTCGCGTACGTGGCCGTAGCTTGCGAGGACGCGGTAGTCCTTGCCGAGGTAGCCCTCGATGGTCTTGGCCTTGGCAGGCGATTCGACGATGACCAGATTCTTCACTTAGACTTGCTCCTCACACGTACGCGCGAGGGTGGGGAGCCACGGCGCCACGCGTCAAGCGCGTTCGCCCCACGCTGGTTAGTGCTACCGCGTCACGATGACGACGCCCAGAACGACGATCATGAACATGATCGCGCCCAGGATCGCAAAAATCATCGACGGGTTGATGTCGAAGGTCGCGCGTGCCTGTTCGCCAAGCCGACCGAGCAGCTGAGGCCAGGTGTAGCTGACGAAATCGCCTTGGCTCATTAGATTGATGAGCCGACCGTCGTCGTCAACGACGGGCAGGTGGCGAAAGCGCTCGTTCGACATCTGTTGCAGCCAGCCGAGCAGCTCGTCGTCCTTTTTCGCGACCTTCAATTCGGTCGTCATGATCTCGCGCAGGATGGTAGCCTTGGGATCGAGCGCCTTGTCGAGCAGGCGGCGCATGAAGTCGCGCTCGCTCACGATGCCGATCGGCCGGTTGTCGGGATCGACGATCACGACCGCACCGAAGTTCTTCTCGCTCATGGCGCGCACCGCGTCGATCACCGGGGCGTCAGGTCCGAAGGTCAGCACCGAACTCTTGCTGCGGAATTCTGGACGATCTTGGAGTTGCATCGACAGGCCTTTCCTTGAGCTCGCGAGATTTGAAGCGCTTTTGTGGAAGCCTAGCGCCCGCGCAGCGGTGCCAGCGTGTTGACGCGCGACCAGACCCAGCGGCGCGATGGGCGACTAAATACCGCGATGCCGTTCACCAAGAACGCGGGCACCGACCAGAACGCGAACCAATAAGTATCGCGCAGGACGAACCCGATAAGTACGGCACCCGCGATGGCAGGCACGAACAGCAGATTGACGAAAGCAAACACCTTTGCTGCGACGAATAAATTTTGCAACAATCACGACCTTGCAGTGGGAGGTATCGGCCGTAACGACACCGACGATCGCTCGACCAAGGTGCGAAGCGCGGCGCTAGCCGGGCGCGTCGCCAAGGTGTCGAAGCAACCGTCTGCAGGCTTTAGCGGTAAAAGCCAAGGCAAAAGGGCAACTACAAAGACATGAAAGTTCGCGCGCTAGCGCGCGTCGACGCGCCAGGCGGTCAGTGCATGTGTCGCGATCCAGGTCTTGCCCCCGTCGGCGCTGCGTTCGCCGGTCTCCTTCCACACCCCGTCCTGCGTGCCGTCGACGGTAAAACGGAACTGCAGCGGCCCCGCCGTCGTCCATTCGAACACGCCGGGACGCAGCAGGACGGCGGTCGCGGGAATCAGCTCGCCGAAACCGAACGAACGAAAGTCGTAACGCTTGGCACGGTCGTCATAGGTCACGACCGCGAACGAGCCGCCACCAGGCTTGTCGGCATTTTCGCCGTGACGCAGGCTCAACCCCTCGATCGCTAGCGCGATGCCGCCCGATTTCGACTCGACCGTCATCGTTTGCGTATAATCATATCGCGCGCCCCCCGCTGGCACGCGGTAGCCCCGCCCGAGCCATTTGCCCTTCAGAAACCCGATCGCGCCGATCGCCCGGGCCTGCGCTGGGATGTCGCGCGGTGCCTGCGCGACGGCGGGTGTCAGCGCGAAGGCGGGGGTGAGCGCAAAGGTGGCGAAAGCGAGGAAGCGACGCATTGAAGGTCTCCGGCGACGAGCGTTATCACCTTGGCGCACCTGCTCCCTGTTCGCCTCCTTTGCGCGCGCCAGTGTCCGCCGTGCGATCATCATGCGCTCACTGCGCGAGCGGGCGAGCGCGCAACGCCGACCCGCTGACACCAAAGGTGGCGCGTGCCGCTACCCCTACCCCACCGCCGCAATTCGCGATGATCGCGCCCTTGCCGCACGGCACGCGCGGCGCTGCGGCAAGGCGTTCGCGCTCCGCCGGCACGCCTTCGCCACGCGGATCGCCCGTGTCGTAACCGACGAACGGCACGCGCCAGCGATCGGCGCGCCGGTTGGCGCAGACGAGGATTTCGCGGGCGTCGCCCGGTGCCCCGCAGCGCGGCTCGACCGTCGTCAGCGCTCGACCGCGAGCGATCGCATCGGCATCGGCCGATGCCACCGACGGCAGCACGAGCAGCCCTGCGATGATCGCGCTTCTCGACAAGGTCATGTCCCGCTCCTATCGCGCTTGCCCATCACAGGAACAGGATGCCACCCGTCGTGACCCCCAGCAAGCCCGCTAGCTCCGATAGCAAGCCCGATGCCAAGATAGCCCCAAGCGACGTCCTCGATCGCGTGCTCGTGCTCGAAATGGTGCGCGTCACCGAACATGCGGCAATCGCAGCTTCGGCGCTGATCGGGCGCGGCGATGAAAAGGCCGCCGACGCCGCCGCGGTCGAAGCGATGCGCGATGCGCTGAACGCGCTCTACATGGACGGCACCGTCGTCATCGGCGAGGGCGAGCGCGACGAAGCGCCGATGTTGTTCATTGGTGAAAAGGTCGGTTCGGCGCCGGGCAAAGGACCCAAGATCGATATCGCGCTCGACCCGCTCGAGGGCACGACGATCACGGCGAAGGCGGGGCCGAACGCGCTCGCGGTGCTCGCCGCCGCCGAACACGGCAATCTGCTCAACGCGCCCGATGTGTACATGGACAAGATCGCGGTCGGTCCTGGTTATCCGGCGGACATCATCGACCTGAACAAGTCGCCGACGCAAAACGTCGAGGCGGTCGCTGCCGCCAAGGGAGTGGCGCCCAACGAGATCATCGCTTGCGTCCTCGATCGCCCACGTCACGAAAAGCTGATCGCCGAGCTGCGCGCGATCGGCTGTGGCATCATGCTGATCCCCGACGGTGATGTCGCGGGCGTCATCGCCACGACCAATCCGGCGACCACGATCGACATCTATATGGGCTCGGGTGGCGCGCCCGAAGGGGTACTCGCGGCAGCGGCGCTGCGCTGCGTCGGCGGGCAGTTCAAGGGGCGACTAGTGTTCCGCAACGACGACGAGCGCGCCCGCGCACGCAAATGGGGAATCGAAGACCTCGACCGCATCTATGACCTGACCGACCTGGCCAAGGGCGACTGCATCTTTGCCGCGACCGGCGTCACCGACGGATCGCTGCTCGCGGGCGTCAAGCGGCTACCGGGCGGGCGCATGACCACCGAGAGCGTGGTGATGCGCGCCTCGTCGGGCACCGTCCGCTGGGTGCGCGGCGAACACCGGGACAAATAGCGCGCGGTGCGCAGCTTGTTCGCCTGACGAACAACTGGCGGCTTCACACGCCGTGTGTGCGTTCGTAGAAATTCACGATGCGCGCTGCCGTCTCCATCGTCGAAGTCTCGCCGCGCGACGGGCTGCAAAACGATGCGACGTTGATCACGACCGCCAATAAGGTTGCACTGGTGGAGCGATTGATCGCAATCGGCGCGCGGCGGATCGAGGTTGCGAGCTTCGTCAATCCCAGGCGCGTGCCGCAGATGG
>JAYTAR010000097.1:0-1967 GCA_043737455.1 Sphingomonadales bacterium
GAACACTTCGAAATATTCGGAACGGCTCAGCGGTCGCTCGGTCACCACCGATACTTTTCCGCTGACGCGCGGATCGATGATGAAGGTCCGTCCAGTGACGCGCGCTGCATCCTGGATGAACGCGCGAATATCGGCATCGCGCAGGTTCAACACTTGTTGCGCAGGCGCGGCTGTGGCCAGCAGCAGCGCGAGCAAAGTACCGACGCGCTTCATCGCGGCGCTCCGAACGTCAGCGTGACCGGCTTGCCGCCGCGCTCGACGATCAGCGTGGCGCTGCTCCCGCTAAACGCCTGCAACGCATCGCCGGCGGCAACGACTGGCTGTCCGTTCACCGAAGTGACGACGTCTCCCGGTTGTAGCCCCGCCGCGCGGAACGCCGCCCCTCCCTCCTTGGGTGTCAAGGTGAAGCCAGTGACCGTGCCGTTCTGAATGCGCGGGGCGAACGCGACGTCGTTCTGCACCGCCTGGCGCGCCGGCATCGGCGAAGCGGATAGCACCGCCTGCGGCGGAGGAACGGTCAAGGCTCCGGGGAGTGCGGGCGCAGGCGCGACAACCGGGGCCGCCACCGATTGATCCAGGAACAGCTGCTCGGTCGCACCGCCGCGCTCGATCGTCACGCTGTCGAACGCGACCGACTTCAGGCGCGCCCCGGGAACGATCTCGTCGCCGATCGCGAAACTGCTCTGAACATTGTCAGGCCCGGCGATGATCGCCGACCCGCGCCCCATGGCCTGATCGACCCGCGTGCCGAACAATTTGAGCGGAAGCGACGTCACCGCGGTGGTCGTCGTGGTGGCGTTGCGAAAGAATGGGTCGAAGCGCGTCAGGATCGTTGGGTCGGCGATGACGATCTGCGCCGACGCTGTCCGCCAATTGCCAAGCGGGCCGAGCGGTTTGACGAGTGTCCACATCAGTGCGACCGCCGCCGTAGTCGCCGCGACCATCAACGCGCCCTCGACGACATCGTAAGGCAGGCTGGGCGTGACGCGACCGAACCGTGGGAGAACCATTGCCATCGATGTCCGAACTCCCGCACGTCGCCGCTTAGCCCTAAGGGGCGAGAGCGCATTCGTGAAGCCCCGATCGGCTCGCGTTGCGCCCGCGACGACGACGCGTTAGAACTTGAGGCCGAGACCGAGCGAGAACGACGCGCCGACCCGGTAAAGGTTGTAAAAGACGCGCGTTGCGCCAGCCCGCTGAAATTCCTGATATTTGGTCGCGGTGATGTTGCGGGCCTCGAACTTGAGCTCGGTTTCGATCCCGAACAGGTCGATCCCTTGGCGCGCGACGAAGTCGAGCTTGATGCCTGGCCGCTCGATCACGTCGGGCTGCCCGCTCGCGCCGCGCTGCGTGACGCGGTCGCTGGCATAGGAAAACAACAATGTCTGCTGCGACAATTTGTCGGTATCCTCGAGCCCGATCTGCAGGTTCACGAGATGGTTCGACTGGCCGGTAAGCGGCGCACCGTCGCGAAAGAAGTCGCTCGCCTTCAGCACTTGCCGACTGATCGTCGTCGCATCGCCCGCGCCGACTTTGATCTTCGACTTGGTGAAGGTGTAGTTGCCGATCAGCACGAGCCGACGGCTTTGCCAGAACGCACCGTCCCAATCCGACAACGGCACGTATTTGGTGCCCTCGAGTTCGAAGCCATAGAGGTCCGCCTTGGGCGCGTTGGCGAAACTGGTCGTCACGTCGGAACTTTCGATCGACGAATACGCCTCGATCGGGTTCTTGAGCCGCTTGTAGAACGCTGCTGCGCTGATGTTCTGGTTGCGTGCATAGAACCATTCGAAGCGCGCATCGGCGTTCGTTAGCTGCGTATCGACCAGCGACGGATTGCCGCGCAGCTGCCGATTGGTGTCGGTATCGAGATAGACCTGGCGTACCAGTTCGCGAAATTGTGGCCGCGCGATCGTCTTCGATCCCGAGAAGCGCAGCTGCATGTCGTCGCGAACCTTGATGGTCGC
>JAYTAR010000098.1:0-1957 GCA_043737455.1 Sphingomonadales bacterium
GGCCAGGCCGAGCGCAACGTCGTCGAAACTGTCGGCATTCAGGGGCCAGCCGTGGATAAGAACGACGGGACGACCGCTGATTGGCCCCCACTCCTTGACGTAAAGCTCGGTTTCTTCGGCGGCAGTGACATAGGGCATGGTCATATCCTTAACGCGAGATGCTTCCGTTAAACATCAGCGCAACGGATTAGGTTGCGGGGTCGGTCAAAGAGTTCGTTGCATCGTCCATTCGCGTTTCAAGCAGGAGGCTTCGCGAAGAAACTGTTCCTCGAGATAGCGGGTTGTTTTCACGTCGCCGCCGAGCCAGCGCTCACAAAACTGTCGAGCACGCGCTTCCGCCCCGCGCTTTCGAAGTCGATTTCGAGCTTGTTGCCTTCGATTTCGGCGATCAGGCCGTAACCGAATTTGGTGTGGAACACGCGTTGGCCCAGCGCGAGGTCATCGCGGCCTTTGTTGCCCAGACTGACTGCCGACCCGCGTGCTTCGACGATGCGTTGCGGTTGCGTCGAGAAACTGCCTGAAGCGCGTTGCCAGCCTGGTCCACGACCCGTTCCGCGCGCAACATCGGCGAACGGGTCTGCGCGGTCGGACCAGTTGGCTTGCCACAGACTTGCGCCGCCGCTCATCGTGGTTTCGCTGTCGATGTTGGCTTCGGGGAGTTCGCCGACAAAGCGGCTGGGGATGCTGCTCGTCCACTGGCCATAGATGCGGCGATTGGCGGCGTGGATGATCGTTGCAGACTGGCGCGCGCGAGTGATGGCAACATAGGCGAGGCGGCGTTCTTCCTCTAGGCTCGCCATGCCGCCTTCGTCGAGTGCGCGTTGTGAGGGGAAGACGCCTTCTTCCCAGCCGACGAGGAAGACCTTGTCGAATTCGAGCCCCTTGGCGGCGTGGATCGTCATAATCGTGATCTTTTCGGTGTCGCGCTGAGCGTCGTTGTCCATGACCAGCGAAACATGTTCGAGGAACGCGCCGAGGTTTTCATAATCCTCCATCGCACGCGCGAGTTCGGTGAGGTTTTCGAGGCGACCGGCGGCTTCGGCGCTGCGATCGGCTTGCAGCATTGCGGTGTAGCCGCTCTCGTCCAGGATCTGGCGCGCGAGATCGGGGTGCGGCATATTCCCCGCCATGTCGCGCCAGCGCGCGATGTCGCAGACCAGATTGCCGAGTGCGCGGCGGGCCTGTGGGGTTAGTTCGTCGGTGTCCAGGATCAACGCGGCTGCGGTCGACAGCGCGACGTTCTGCGCGCGGGCGAGTTGCTGGACTTTCGCCACTGCCTTGTCGCCGAGGCCGCGTTTAGGGGTGTTGATGATACGCTCGAGTGCAAGGTCGTCCGACGGTTGGTTGACGAGGCGGAGATAGGCGAGGGCGTCGCGTATTTCCGCCCGTTCGTAGAAACGGAAGCCGCCCACGATCTTGTAGGGCATGCCGATGGAGATGAAGCGATCCTCGAACTCGCGCGTCTGGAACTGGGCACGGACGAGGATTGCGACGTTGTCTAGGCTGTTGCCGCGACGCTGCCAGCTTTCGATGTCCTCGCCGACGCGGCGGGCTTCTTCGGGGCCGTCCCACACGCCGATGACCTGAACCTTGTCGCCCTGCGGAATTTCGGTGAACAGGGTTTTGCCGAGACGTCCGCTGTTATTGGCAATGACACCGCTGGCGGCGGCGAGGATATGCGGAGTGCTGCGGTAATTTTGTTCGAGGCGGATGACTTTTGCGCCGGGGAAGTCCTTTTCGAACTTCAGGATGTTTTCGACCTGCGCGCCGCGCCAGCTGTAGATCGACTGGTCGTCATCGCCGACGCAACAGATGTTCTTACGCTGCTGGGCGAGCAGGCGGAGCCAAAGATATTGCGACGAGTTCGTGTCCTGATATTCGTCGACCATGATGTAGCGGAAGCGGTTCTGATAGCTTTCGAGGACGTCGCGGTGCGTTTTCAGGATCGTCAGGACGT
>JAYTAR010000099.1:0-1957 GCA_043737455.1 Sphingomonadales bacterium
TCGGCCTGCATCGGCTCGACCAGTTTGTCATACTGCTTGCGCTTCAGTGGTTTCATCACCGCCTCCGTCCGCCGGGCGTTAGCGCCGGTCGGACGGCTCGTCGATGGCGCATGAGGACCTAGTTGCCCTGTTCTTCTTCCTCGAAAGTTATCGCGACATCGGCATTGGCCGACAGCCGCACCTGGTCGCCCTCGATCGTCGCGACGAGGCCCTGCGAGATGAAATGATGATGGCCCTCGTGGGAACCTTCCCCGCTGTCGGCCTTGGTCAGCTTGATGCGGTCACCGTCCACCTTGTCGACCGTCCCGACATGGACGCCATCGGCGCCGATCACTTCCATATGCTCGCGAATCTGGCTGAGGTCGGTCATCTGTCTCTCCTTATTGACGTCTCCAGGGCCAACGCACCACCGCGCCTGATGGATGCACCGCCGGCAAGCACTTCTTAACGCCGGCCGGTTACACGTCGGTTTCGGGTTGATGCAGTTTCGGGGGCCGTGATGAAGTATCTGTTGTTGGGCGCGGCGTTTCTGGGCGTGATCGGTTTTGCTTGGTTCGGCCGTGGCGAAGCCAATGTTTACGCAATGGCCCCGGCCGAGGCCTATGCCAAATTGCGCGCCACGCCGATCCAGAATGATGGCAAGAGCGCATTCGGACGGCGCGACTATGCGATCAGTGGCGACGGCGAATCCAAAATCTACTGGAACGGCAGCCAGTGCCAGGCCGAGATCACGCCCGAAGGCGCCGACAAGAGCCGCATCATGGCGTTCTGCAACGGCGGCTCGATGAGCGATGGCGCCGCCGCGGGCATGGTCAGTGGAATGCAGCGCAAGGCGCTGATCGAACATATCGACGCAGCGCTGACCGGGCGGCCGTTCGATGTTCGCATGGCCCAAGGCTCGACCGCCTCGGGCTGGCCGACCGACGCGCGCCAGCCCGACGGCAGTTATGGCACGATGGTCACAGGCGCGCTCAAGATGGAGCAAGAGATCAAGCAAATGGATCGCGACCTCAAAAAGGACAGTGCGCAACGAAAGGCGGATGCCGCCTACGAACGCGCCCATGCCGGGGTCCAGTTCAAGCCCGGCAAGCCGATGGTAGACCTCAGCCCGAAGAGCCGCTGATCGAGGTTGCTGATCGCGGTATCGAGCGATGAGTCCAAATATGCTTTCGTGCGTTACAGTGCGCATGACCGATCCCGCGATCCGCCCCGCGATATATGGTGCATGGTATCTGCCCAACCGGCGTAGCCTCGACCTGATGTTTGGCAGCGGTCGGCGCTACCGCTACGCCAACGTCCCGGCCCACGTCGCGCAGCGGTTCGCCGAGGCCGCGTCCAAGGGCCGCTTTTACAACAGCGAAATCCGCAACCGCTTCGCCTGCACGCAGCTCGACTCGGACCTCGCCGACGTCGCCTGAGGCGGCCCGGCTTTTATTTCCGAAATTGCGCCGTCTCGTCGGACCCGCGCCGCGCGTCGCTCGTTGCCCAACGAAACCTTCAGCGCGGAGCAGCGACATGGCCAAGCCTTCCACCCCAACGACGACCAGCAAATCCGGCACCGGCGGCGAGATCCACCAGCAGGGTGGCGGGCTGACGACCAACTTCGGGGTTCCGATCAGCGATAACCAGAACAGCCTCAAGGCGGGCGCGCGCGGCCCGACTCTGCTCGAGGATTTCGTGCTGCGCGAAAAAATCTTCCACTTCGACCATGAACGCATCCCCGAGCGGATCGTCCACGCGCGCGGATCAGGCGCGCACGGCGTGTTCGAAGCGACCGACGACATCAGCGACCTGACCAAAGCGGCGGTGTTCAAGAAGGGCGCCAAGACCGAAACCTTCGTCCGCTTCTCGACCGTCGCCGGCGGCGCGGGATCGGTCGACACCCCGCGCGACGTGCGCGGCTTCGCGGTCAAGCTCTACACGACCGAGGGCAATTGGGACCTCGTCGGCAACAATA
>JAYTAR010000100.1:0-1956 GCA_043737455.1 Sphingomonadales bacterium
CTCCTCGTCGAAACCTTCCCGCGCGAAGGTCGGCATTACATGGTCGCCTATAGTTTCGAAGGGTGGAATGCGCATCAATCGCTCGGCATGCTGTTGACGAGCCGGATGGAGGCCCGCGGCCTGCGGCCATTGGGCTTCGTCGCGAATGATTATGCGCTCGCAACCTATGGGCTCGAACCCATCGACGATCCACGACCATTATTCTCAAGCGACATACTGGTCGACGAATTCGTCGCCTGGGTGGAGAGTTCACACCTTTTGAAACGCGCATTTCGCGAAGTCGCTGTGATCGGCGGCCTCGTCGAGCGCCAGCAACCGGGCAAGCGCAAGACGGGCAAGCAGGTGACGTTTTCGACCGACCTGATCTATGACGTGCTGCGCCGCTATGAGCCCGATCATCTGCTGATGCGCGCCGCCTGGGCCGATGCGCGCGCGCGCATGACCGATGTCGGGCGGCTGGCGGCACTGCTCGACCGTGCCGAGGGCACGATCCTGCATGTGGCGACCGAGCGCGTGACGCCGCTGGCGGTGCCCGTGCTCGTGATGATCGGGCGCGAGGCGATGCCGCAGGGAAGCGCGGACGACGCGCTGCTGATCGAGGCCGAAGCGTTGGCGAACGAAGCGATGGCCTAGCGGTGAAATAAGTTGACCCCCGCCAGCTTGGCATCGAAGAGATCATGACGGGCGGGGGGCCATGATGACGCTTGCCGATGCGCTCTGGCTGTTTGCTCTCGTTACGCGCGAGCTGACCGTTTTCGCGGCGTTCGGCTTCACCATTTTTGGCGCGAGTGACCTCCTGGTAGATCTGATCTGGATCGCTCGTTCGATGTGGCGCCGGGTGTACGTCTATTCACGATATCGCCGTGCGGATGCCTCGCAATTGGTCGCGCACAGACCCGGACGGATCGCGATTTTCGTCCCCGCATGGGATGAAGCGAGCGTCATCGGCGCGATGCTGCGGCGCGCGCTGGCGACAATTCCCGCGGGTAACTGGTGTTTGTACGTCGGCACCTATCCGAACGACCCTGCTACTACCGCTGCGGTGCGGCAGATCGCCGATCCCCGCGTCCGCCTGGTGACCGGCACACTTCCCGGACCCACGACAAAAGCGGACTGCCTCAACTTCTTGTGGGACGCGATGTGCGCCGACGAGATACGCGACGGTCAAGCGGTAAAGGCGGTGGTTCTCCACGATGCCGAGGATGTCATCCATCCCGGTGAGCCTGCGCTTTACGACGCGATGATCGAACGGTTCGCGATGGTGCAAATCCCGGTGATGCCGCTTCCCGATCCATCGTCGCGATGGATCGCGGGCCATTACCTCGACGAGTTCGCGGAAAGTCACGGCAAGACAATGGTAGTCCGCGAGGCGCTCGGCGCTGCGATCCCGGCGGCAGGTGTCGGCTGCGCCTTCGATCGCGCGATGCTGGGTCGCATCGCGGCGGCACGCGGCGCTGCCCCGTTCGATGCCGACAGCCTGACCGAGGATTATGAACTGGGACTACGCATCGCCGAACTCGGCGGGCGCGGCGCTTTCGTTCGGCTTGCAGCGACACCCGGTGCCGCTCCGGTGGCTGTCCATGCGCATTTTCCCGATCGGCTTGGCGACGCGGTGCGACAGAAGTCGCGCTGGATCGCAGGGATAGCATTATCGGGTTGGGATCGTATGGGGTGGCGCGGCGGACTGGCCGAAATCTGGATGCGCCTCGACGACCGCCGCCCACCGCTGGCCGCGCTCGTAACGCTTGCCGCTTATGCCGCGATCGTCATGGCCGCGCTTACCACCGCCTCGCGCGCCGTCCTGGGCGTGCCGCCGGCTGCGCCGATTACCGGCCTGGCGCACGATCTGCTGCTGGTCAGTGCGTTCCTGCTCGCGTGGCGACTTATGATGCGCGCCTGGATGGTGACACTTGCGTATGGCCCGGTTGAGGGGCTGCGGGCGGTGCCACGCGCGGT
>JAYTAR010000101.1:0-1950 GCA_043737455.1 Sphingomonadales bacterium
TGGTCGGTGCTGGCGAGCGGTTTTGGCGAGCCCGAGGCGTTGCCGATCCGCGCTGACGCCCGCGTGCTCGGGGCGACGATCGCGGCGGGCGCGTCGCTCGTTCACGAGGTAGGCGCGCGGCGACATGCTTATCTGGTGCCGGCGACCGGTTCGCTCGATGTCGATGGTGTCGAAGTGACGGCGCGCGATGGGGTCGCGCTGAGCGAGGGCCGCTACGTCCTGACCGCGCGCGAAGAGGCCGAGGTCGTGCTGGTCGACGCCGCCTGACGGCTCGGCTAAGCGGCGGACATGCTGCTGGCCGACCGCGTCCTGTTCATCGATGCCGAGGCGATGATCCTCGACAAGCCGGCGGGATTGCCCGTCGATCGGCCGCGCGACGCCAGCCTCAGCGTCATGAACCATCTCGACGCGTTGCGCTTCGGCTTTGAACGTCACCCCACGATCGTCCACCGGCTCGACCGCGACACGTCGGGCTGCTTGCTGCTGGCGCGCAACCCGCGCGCGCACAAGAAGTTCGCGCTCAGCTTCGAAGGTGGCTTGGTCGAGAAGACCTATCTTGCGGTGCTGACCGGCATTCCGAGCGAACCCGGCGGCATGATCGATCTGCCGCTCAACAAGATCAGCAGTCGCGAAGACGGCTGGCGCATGATCGTCGATCGCAAAGGCCAGCGGGCGGTCACGCATTGGGAAGTCCTGGGCTTTGGCGAGGGACGCGCGCTGGTGCGTTTCCGCCCCGAAACCGGGCGAACGCACCAGCTGCGCGTCCATGCCGCCGACGGGATCGGCTTCGCGATCGTCGGCGATCCGGTCTACGGGGCGCAGGGCAAAGGGGATCAGACGCTGCTTCACGCGCACAGCTTGTCGGTGCCGCGCGAGGGCAAGGAGGCCGCGGCCGCGGTGTCGCCGCTGCCACCGCATTTTCCCGAATGGACGCGCGGTGTCACTCTTTGAGCCGCTGCCCGAGGAGGCGCTGACCGAAGCGTTCCTCGCGGGCACCGGTCCCGGCGGCCAAAACGTCAACAAGGTTGCGACGGCGGTCCAACTGCGGCTCGACGTGTTTGCGCTGCGGCTGCCGCCGCCGGTATTCGCGCGGCTGCGGCTACTGGCGGGTGCGCGCTGGACGACCGACGGCGCGATCGTTGTGACCGCGCGCCGTCACCGCACGCGTGAGGCGAACCGCGCCGACGCGCGCGAACGGCTGGCGACCCTCGTCATGCGCGCGCACGCGCTGCCGCTACGTCGCGTGGCAACGAAGCCGTCGAAGGGCGCACGCGAAAAGCGCCTCGGCGAGAAGGCGGTGCGCGGTGTCGTCAAGCGCGCGCGCGGGCGGGTGGAGATGGAATGATGTTCGATCTGGCGTCGCATGCTACCGACAAGGCCGGGCGCTACCGCGACTTGTGCGCGGCGGCCGACGCGGTGACCGCTGGCGAGAGCGATGCGGTCGCGAACATGGCCAATGTGGCAGCGCTGCTGTTCGACTGGCTGCCCGATCTCAATTGGGCGGGCTTCTACCGCGTCGTCGGCGACCAGCTGGTCCTAGGACCGTTTCAGGGAAAGGCGGCCTGCATCCGCATCGCGCTAGGGGCAGGCGTCTGCGGAACGGCGGCGGCAACCGCGCGCAGCCAGCGCGTCGACGACGTGCACGCTTTTCCCGGTCATATCGCGTGCGACGCGGCAAGCGCGTCTGAGCTCGTCGTGCCGGTCATGCAGGCAGGCGCGGTGATTGCGGTCATCGACCTCGACAGCCCGACGATGGCGCGCTTCGATGCCGCCGATCAGGCGGGAGTGGAGGCACTCGCGCGCATCATCGCCGAACGTATCTGCCCCTGAACGGGACAGTCGTTAACCCTGCCTCACGCTTTTACCGGTGCGTCCGAAATGATAACCCAGCGTTAAGCAAGCGGCGGATTGCCGTCTGTGCGCGATCGTTACGGAGTGTCGACATGGCAA
>JAYTAR010000102.1:0-1946 GCA_043737455.1 Sphingomonadales bacterium
CGCAGTTCCTTCAACGTTTCGGCGGTGATCCGGAGCTGTTCGGGATCGAAATCGGCGAGAATGTCGACGATGTCGGGCGCCGATTCGGTGACGAAGCGCTCATGCCGCGCGCGTCCGGCGTCGGTCACGAAGATGCAGCGGTCTCCGTCGACCCAGTCGATCTCGACGAACTTGCGGCCCGCCAGCGCCTCGACCGACGCCAGCATCGGCGCGACTTCGACTTGAAAGCACCAGGCGAGCATGCCGAGCTTTTCGCTGCTCCTGCGTTGCCGCACCAGATAGTTGAGGACGCCGAACTGCTGGGCGTCGAGCTCACCGGCGACAGGATTGAAACGCTCGCGCACCAGATGTTCCAAAATGGCGATCTCGGTGAACAGGTCGAGCAGCATCGTGCGCGTCGTCGGATCGCTGCTGTCGAGGGCCCCCACCATCGCGCTCGCCCTACCTGATCGGCGAGTTGGGCGCGAGGCGCATGTCGAGATAGCGATCGACCGACCCCATCAGTTCGACCCCCTCTTTCTCGAAAAAATGATTCGCGCCGCGGATCTCGTCGTGATGGATGGTGATGTGTTTCTGGGTACGCAACTTGTCGACCAGCTTCTGCACGGCGTTGGGCGTCACGACCTCGTCGCCGGTCCCCTGAATGATGATGCCCGATGACGGGCAGGGCGCCAGGAACGTGAAATCATACATGTTCGCGGGCGGTGCGATCGAGATGAACCCCTTGATCTCGGGCCGCCGCATCAGCAGCTGCATCCCGATCCACGCCCCGAAACTGAAGCCCGCGATCCATGTCGTCTGTGCCTCGGGATGGATCGACTGCACCCAATCGAGCGCCGATGCCGCATCGGACAGCTCCCCCACGCCATTGTCGAACGTGCCCTGCGACTTGCCGACGCCGCGAAAGTTGAAGCGCAGCGTTGCGAAGCCGCGGCGGACGAAAGTCTGATAGAGCGACTGGACGATGCGGTTGTTCATCGTCCCCCCCGATTGCGGATGCGGGTGGAGGATCATCGCGACCGGTGCGCGCGGGCGCGGGCCAGGATTGAACCGCCCTTCGAGGCGACCCTCGGGTCCGGGAAAAATGACTTCGGGCATGGTGTCCAATCATCGGCAGCGCGGTCGCGCAGTGCTTGGCGTTCGCGGCTGGCCTATATAGGGACCGGCGGACGATCGCAACGTTTGCGACCTTGGGAGCCACCGCTTGGTCGACCGCCTCTATCTCGATCACGCCGCGACGACGCCGGTGCTGCCGCTGGCACGCGCCGGGTTGCTGCGCGGGCTCGATCTCTGGGCGAATGCCTCGTCACCGCACGCCGCCGGACGCGCGGCGCGCGCTGCGCTCGAGGAGGCGCGTGTGCAGGTGAAGGTCGCGCTGGACTGGCCCGGCGAAGTGATTTTCACGAGTGGCGCCAGCGAAGCGATCGGGCTGGCGCTGACCCGCACCGCCGCCGACGCGGTGTTCGTGTCGGCGGTCGAGCATGAGGCGGTGTTGCGCGCGGGCCAGCAGGCGGTGCTGCTCCCGGTCGATCGCGATGGTATTGTAGCGACCGCTACGCTTGCCGGCCGGCTTGGCGCGATCGGTGCGCGGCGGCCTTTGGTCGCGATCCAGTCGGTGAACAGCGAGACCGGGGTCGTACAGCTGCTCGACCACCTGCTCGACGTCGTCCGAGCGAACGGTGGAACCAGTTTCGTCGACGCGTCGCAATCGGCGGGCAAGCTGCCGCTGCCGAGTGCCGACCTGATCGCGGTGTCGGCGCACAAGCTCGGCGGACCGCCGGGAATGGGGGCGCTGTTGGTCCGCGACTACAGCATGCTGAGTGCGAGCGGTGGCCAGGAAAACGGCTACCGCGCGGGCACCGAAAATCTGCCGGGCGTGCTCGGCTTCGCCGCCGCGCTAACCCATCCCCGCGGCTGGGTGGAACGCGCCGCCGACCTGCGCCAGC
>JAYTAR010000103.1:0-4988 GCA_043737455.1 Sphingomonadales bacterium
TCTCGACACCCGCAAGGCCGTCGAAGATTGCCTCGATGCACCAGAAACACCCAGCAGCCAGCGTTGCCGTCTCGGTCGTCGCCATCGTCGCTTCTCCTCGTGGCAAAGATAGGGGCGCGGCGACGGCGATCAACGATCTCGCCAGAATGATGAAATCCAGGTCGCGGCTTCGTGGCAGGCCGAAGCGCTCATCGTCATAGGGAAAGGCGCGCGTCTGGCCGGTCGGTAGATATCCGAGCCGCCGATACCAGGCAATCAATTCGACCCGACGCGCAATGACGCTCATTTCCATCCGTGTGACGGCGAAAACGTCGATCGCGGCGGTTTCGGCGGCCGCCACAAGTCGCCGTCCGATCCCTTCTGCCTGGCGTCGCGGATCGACTGCGAGCATGCCCAGCGAAGCGCTCCCGTTGCCTTGATTGGCGATCACGACGCATCCAATCGTCGCACCATCGACGGACGCGACCATCAACCGTTGCGCCGGGTCGCGCAGGATCGCATCGAGCGCTGCCCGATCGGTGCGCTGGCCGTCGAGCAGATCGGCCTCATGCGTCCAGCCCGCCCGCGCGCTATCGCCGCGATAGGCACGCTCGATCAACGCATGAACCGCGTCGCGATCGCGCGTGCTCGCGACAGCGATCAAGCAGCAAGCGCTTCGGCGTCGATTGCGTATAGCCCCGCCGCGCCCGCAGTCGCCGACGCTGCCTTGCCCAGCGCTTCGGGGACGATGTGATCGAGGAAGAAACGCGCAACCGCGAGTTTTGTCTTCATGAAACTGAGGTCGCCCTCGCCCGCCAATGCCCGCGCCGCGGCCACGCGCGCTTGCCGCGCCATCAGCGCGCCTGCCGCAAGCACGGCGACCATATCGAGATAGGGGTAGCTGCCCGCCAGCCGGTCGTCAGGCGACGCCGCCAGCATCCAGCCGGTCGCCTGCTCGACCGCGTCGGCAAGCTGGGCAAGCTGGGCAAGCGCGGCTTCGTCGCTCGCATCGGTGCGTGCATCGGCGATCAGCGCACGAAGCGCAGCGCCACCATCGCCGGTCAGCTTGCGCCCGACGAGGTCGGCCGCCTGGATGCCGTTCGTCCCTTCATAGATCGGCGCGATACGGATATCGCGGTAATGCTGCGCGGCACCGGTTTCCTCGACGAAACCCATGCCGCCATAGATCTGCACCCCCAATGAGGCGACTTCGCAGCCGATATCGGTGCCCCACGCTTTAACCAGCGGGGTCAGCAGGTCGACCCGTGCCTTTGCCGCGGTATCGCCTCCGCGCGCGCGATCGACGCAGCCGGCTGCGTCATAGAGCAAAGCGCGCGCGCCTTGCGTCAAGGCCTTCATCCGCATCAGCATCCGCCGGACATCAGGATGGTCGACGATGGGCTTGCCTCCCTGCACGCGGTCGCGCGCATGGGCCAGCGCGCCCTGCGTCGCCCGCTCGGCGATCTGGACGCCCTGACTGCCGACATTGAGACGCGCATTGTTCATCATCGTGAACATCGCGCGCATTCCGCCCATCTCGGGTCCGATCAACCACCCTTTGCAGTCACCCGCGTCGCCGAACGACAGCACACAAGTGGGCGAAGCATTGATGCCAAGCTTATGCTCGATCGAAACGCAACGGACGTCGTTAAACTCGCTGAATGCACCGCTGGCGTCGGGGCGCAGCTTGGGCACGAGGAACAGCGAAATGCCCTTGGTGCCAGCCGGCGCCCCCGGCGTCCGTGCGAGCACGAGATGGATGATATTATCGGTCAGATCATGCTCGCCAAATGTGATGTAGATCTTGGTGCCCGCAATGGCATAGCTGCCGTCGCCGATCGGCGTAGCGGTCGACCGCAGCGCGCCGACGTCGGACCCCGCCTGCGGTTCGGTCAGGTTCATCGTGCCGGTCCACTCGCCCGACACCAGCTTGGGCAGATAAATGGCGCGCTGTTCGTCGTTCCCGTGGGTGTGGATCGCCTCGATCGCGCCGACCGTCAGCATCGGGCACAGCGTAAACGCCATGTTCGCGGTGCCCAGATCCTCGAGCACGACGGTCGCCAACGCAAACGGCAGCCCCTGCCCGCCCGCGCTCTCGGGTGCGTCGAGCGAACCCCAGCCGCCTTCCACGAACTGCGCCCAGGCCGCCTTATAGCCCTCGGGCATCGTCACCGCACCGTCATGCCAGCGCGCACCGACGGTATCGCCGATGCGGTTCAGCGGCGCGAACGCACCAGCTGCAAACGCACCCGCGCCGCTCAGGATCGCGTCGACGATCTCGCCATCGACGCCCAGCTCGTCGATCCGGGTGACGGTATCGAGGACGAAGCGCTGTTCGGCGATTGGCGGCGCATAGGTCATGAGTACGTGCCTTTGTGGTCGGGACAAGCAGGCCTATAGCGCGGGTTTCGCATGCGCCAAACGACACTTGTCCGCCGCTACGGCACCGCTGCGGTCGCCGAGGCTGTAGCGCTGATTCGGGCGGGGCAGCCGGTCGCGGTGCCGACCGAGACCGTCTATGGCCTTGCCGCCGATGCGACGAATGCCGACGCCGTCGCGCGCATTTATGCAGCGAAGGGGCGGCCGAGCTTCAACCCGCTGATCGTGCATGTCGCCGACCTCGCCGCAGCCAAGGTGTTGGGAATGTTCGATGCCCCGGCGATTGCACTGGCGGTTGCGCAGTGGCCCGGGCCGTTGACGCTCGTCGTTCCTGCGCGGCGCGACAACGGCATCGCGGCGATCGTCACCGCGGGGCTGCCGAGCATCGCGTTGCGCGTCCCCGCGCACCGGGCGATGCGCGCGCTGCTGGCAGCGACCGGACTGCCGCTCGCCGCACCGAGCGCCAATGCGAGCGGATCGATCAGCCCCACCCGCGCCGACCATGTCGTGCATACGCTGGGCGGACGCATCGCGCTGGTCATCGACGACGGGCCGTGCACGGCGGGGATAGAATCGACGATCGTTGCGGCGACGGGTGGACCCTTGCGGCTGCTTCGGCCTGGCCCGGTCGATGTCGCGGCGGCAGTGCCGATCGCCGATGGTATCGAAGCACCGGGACAACTCGCGAGCCATTATGCGCCGGTGAAGCCGCTGCGGCTCGACGCGGTCGGGGCCGGGCCCGACGAATATCTGATCGGGTTCGGCGATGTTGCTGGTGATACGACGCTGTCGGCGTGCGGCAATTTGGTCGACGCGGCGGCGCACTTGTTCGACCTGCTCCATCTTGCCGACGCTTCCCCCGCCGCGCGCATCGCGGTCGCGCCGATCCCGGATGAAGGCATCGGGGCGGCGATTACCGATCGTTTGCGGCGCGCGGCCTTTCACTCTCGATAGCGCTTGGCAGCACCCGCGTCGGCGCGGTATCAACAACATCGGATAAGGAGTATCGCGTGCACAAGATTATCGGGCAACCGCAACTCAAACTCGCGATGGGACTTGCCATGCTCGGCGCGAGCACGGCGGGTGGCGCGCAGATCGTGCCGCCGACGGTGCCAACCAATTCGCCGCCAGCCGCCGTCGCGCTGCCCAAGCCAGTGGCACCGGTGGCCCCGCCTCCGGTCATGGTCCCACTGCCGACGATCACCGAGCTGCAGGCCGTACAGCTGCGCGCATGGCTCGGCGACTTGACCGGTCAGGGGCTCGCCCGCACCGCCACCGGCTTCGACCCTACCACGCTGAGCGGCGATACGCTCGTCACCGCCGCGCTCGACCGCGCGCGCGCGGTCAGCGCGGGACGGCTGGCGACCACCGACTTCCTCGAGGTTTGGGCGCTGCGCCCGGCGGCGTCCGACCCGCTGCCCGGTTTGACCGACGCCGTCGCGCGCGATCGTATCCCGCAGTGGATCGCCAGCCTGACGCCACCCTATACCGGGTACGACATGCTGCGCCGCGCGCTTGGCAATTATCGCACGATTGCTGCGACCGGGGGCTGGGCGTCGCTGTCCGCTGGCGAGATCGGACCCAAGGCCGCCGCCGAAAGGATCGCGGCGCTGCGCGCACGGCTCGCGCTCGAGGACCGAGAGACGCCGGCGACCGGCGTGGGTTATGATGCAGCTTTACGCGAAGCGGTGGTGCGTGCGCAGCGGCGATATGGTCTGAACCCGACCGGTGTTGTCGGCGCACAGACGATTGCGGCGTTGAACGTACCAATCGCGGAGCGCATCGGGTCGATCATGGCGAACATGGAACGGTGGCGCTGGATGCCGCGCGACTTGCCGACGCATCGCATTCAGGTGAATATCGCCGCCGCCGTCTTGACGGTGTTCGAAGGCGACAAGCCGGTGCAGTCGATGCGCGCGGTAACGGGACGTGTCGGGGACGAGACGCCGATGCTGTCGTCGAGCATCCATTCGATTGTCGTGAATCCGCCGTGGAACGTGCCGACCGGCATCGCCGCCAGGGAATATTGGCCGCTCGAGAAGGCGCGCCCGGGCACGCTTGCCGCCAAGGGATTTCGGATCATCGAGACGCCCGGCGGCGGGCGACGGCTGCAGCAGGCGGCGGGGCCATTGTCGGCGCTGGGACGGCTGAAGTTCGATTTCGACAATCCCTTCGCGGTCTACCTCCACGACACGCCGTCGCGTGGAAAATTCTCGAGTTTCGACCGGCTCGCCAGCCATGGCTGCGTCCGGCTCGAAAAGCCCGTCGAACTCGCCGACCGTGTGCTTGCGGGGGATCCGAAATGGGCGGATGGCGCGGTCCAGGCCGCGATCGAGGCGGGTCAGACACAGCGCGTGCCGCTGCCACAGCCGGTCGCGGTCTATCTGCTTTATTGGACCGCGTTCGCAAATTCGGGCGGCACCGTGGGTTTCCGCGAAGACCCCTATGGCTGGGACAAGGTTCTCGCCAGCCGCATCGATGCACGCACGCGTGCGCAAACTCCCGTCGTGAAAGTTGCCACGAAATGAACGCACGTGTCGCGCTGGCCGCGCTTGTCCTGCTCAACGCGTGTTCGGGTACGCCCGAAGTCGAAGCGCCCGCGAATACGACGGCGGAGGTCGTCGTGGTCG